>CAZOLE010000279.1:0-2953 GCA_964580445.1 uncultured Porphyrobacter sp. | reverse complement strand
GTGCAGGATCAAGCCAATTGCCAGCCTATCCCGGTGGTCCGCTTCCGGGTGAGGAATTCCCTGAGTAAGCTCTCAGCATAGTGAAAAATTGCGAAAAGGCGCGCGGTCTACTCTGGCTGCGCGCCTTTTTCTTTGGGCGCATTGCCGAGGGGTTTGCGGCGCCGGAACATAAGAATGCATCCCATCAGAGCCCCCATGAGCGACAAGGCGGCAAACAGAATCAAGATCGGATGACTGCTGTCTTCGCGCTCTGACATGTCCATAATGTGCAGGCCCCATGCGAAATCGAACCAACGCCACCAGCGTGTTCGAACAGCTTCAATCTCACCGGTGTCCCGCCCGATATAGACGTTAGTCCCGTCTTCAAGCGCGACTTGCCAGACCGGCTGTTTGCGGCGGAAATCGAAGGGCACGCGCTCTGCGGGGAAGAGTGTTACCGAGGTGACCGCATCTCCGCCTTTGATGCGGGCCTGTGCCAAGGCACGCGCGTTTTGCGCGCTCAAAGCTGGCAAGGGTTCGCCGCTTTCCATATCCACCCGGCTGGTGATGCCATCCAGTGTTGTGAGGATTGCGATTGCGCGTCCGTCCTGCATCGTGACACGCATCTCTTTGAGCATTGCGTCTTCACTTGCCAAAGCGCTGTCGGGCAGGATCAGCGGCTGTGTTTCGGCTTCAATCCGCAAATGCTCGCCGCGCACTTCTTCGATAGGGCGTGCGACCATAAACAGGCCGGTCGCCGTCCAGATGACAATCGGCACACCGACCAACCATCCCAACCAAACATGCCACTTTGCGAAGCTTCGCATGATATCTTGTATCGCCATGCCGCGCGCCTTGGCGGCTCGCGCTTAGCTATGCAAGATATTCCCGATCGCATCGGCTGCATTAATGCAATCCAAGTCCGCCCATTGCGGCCCGATCACTTGCAAACCACAAGGCAATGCCGCCCCATCGCTAACTCCTTCGCCAATTGGCAGCACCGTGGATGGCAGTCCGGGATAGGTAGCTAGGCCTGACCAAGTGAGCCCCTCGGCTGCAGGAAGATCCTCACCATTGATGCTCAGCGTTGCGTTGAACACGGAGGTTTCGCTGTGAGGGATTGCCAGCACAGGTGCGGGCGGGGCGAGGACGAAGTCATAGACCTCAAACACGCGCTCCCAATGAAGCTGATTGGCCGCCTGCGCATCGAGCATATTGAACCAATCGGTTGCGGTTGCGCGTTTGCCATCGGGGGCAGGAGCGCCGCGGGCCATCACGGTGTTGAGCATCCGCAGGTAATCGGCTTGCTGCTTCTCAAGGTCGGGGACGAGGTCAGAGCTGCGGTCAATCTTCACCCCCGCCGCTTCAAGCGCTGAGAGCGCGGCTTCGGTTGGTGTGGCAACGCTTGCATCAAGAGTGCTCAACGGATGCGCCGTGATTGCAAGGATGCGGCAGTCTTTGATCGGCTTTGGATTGCGCGGCAGCGGCACAGAGCCGCCCAACTCAGTCAAAACTGCCAGATCCGCTGCATTGCGTGCCAGCGGCCCAGCGATAGACAAAGCGCTATCGTGCGCGGCGACAAAGCCCTTTTGCTTGGCCATCATTGGGTGGTCATGGCCTTGCTTTGAGACCAGACCCCAAGTCGTTTTGTGGCTCCAAATCCCGCTGAAATGCGCGGGCACGCGCACCGATCCGCCAATATCCGTCCCATATTCGCAAGCAACCATGCCGGATGCGACCGCCGCCGCGCTGCCGCCAGAGGAACCACCGGGGGAGCGATCAAGGTTGTGCGGGTTTCTGGCGCGGCCATAGACTGCGTTGAAGCTCTGCCAATCCGACAAGTCGATTGGCACGTTGGTTTTCCCGAGGATCACCGCGCCCGCCGCCTTCATCCGCCGCACCAATTCGCTGTCGCGCGACGCGATGTAGTCCGTACAGCTTTCATGCCCCCAACAGCTTTGCAGGCTAGCCACGTCAAAGCTCTCTTTGACCGTCATCGGCACGCCGAACAGCGGCTGATCTGGGCGCGGCTCTGACGCATCGAGTGCTTTGGCAGCAGCGCGAGCGCGGTCAAAATCGGTCACCACAACTGCGTTGATATCGCCGTTCTGCGCTTCGATCCGGGCGATAGCGGCCTCGGTCGCTTCACTAGGCGAAAGTTTGCCAGCACGGATCGCCGCAGCTGTTTCCAGCGCGCCGGGTTCCTTTGTCAATTGCGGATAGGCCATGTGTGATGTTTCCTCTCTTCGAGGTTAGCCTAGCGACTTAACGCGAAGCGAGAAAGCGATCTTCGGCTTCGTAGTCGAAGTGATCGTAGGGGTATGCGGCAAGCTGAGGAAATAGGTCGCGCCACTTTTCTGGATTAAGCTTGAACGTCCAAGCGATCTGGTCTCCAACATGATCTTCGTAGTCGAAGGTTTGATTATAGAGCCGTGCGTTGGCCTTTGACCCGTCAATGATGAAAGGGCGCGGCACGGACCATGGTGTGCGCCCAACCATTCCTTTGATCCCGGCGTCCACGAATTCAATCGGCTCTCCAACGAAATGGCTTATAGCTTCTCCGATCTCGCGCACGCTCGGTGCGTTCGCATCGGCTAAATTGAAGACACCGCCCCACTCGCACTCCGCCGCTTGCGCTGCGAGATCGGCGATCGTGCCTACGTTTGTTGTCTGAAACTGGGAACGTCCATCGAATAGCAACGGAATACACCTGCGGCCATCGAGCAGCCGCTTTATGAACCACCACTCGCGCAAATGGCGCGAAGTTCGACCGTAAATGGCGCATGGGCGGAGAATTGTCGTCCGATTTCCAAAAACTTGGATCGCCTTATTCTCCATCCGAACCTTTCGGGTGGAGTAGGTTTCTGGCCCCGGCACTACCGTTTGTTGCTCCTCAGAAACAGGGCCCTCCAACTCAGGGAAACCATTCTGCGCGGCTTCGTCAAGCGTTCGGCCTTGTTCGTCGCAATAAACG
>CAZOLE010000278.1:0-2969 GCA_964580445.1 uncultured Porphyrobacter sp. | reverse complement strand
GGCGTATTTCATTCAATTCGCCTTTGGCGCGTGCGATGATCGGGAAACAGGTCGAAGATGAGATCGAGGTGACGGTCCCAGCTGGTGACAAGTTTTATCTCGTCAAAAAAATCGAATTTATATAAAGATTTTGCGATAAAATCCTTATTTTAGGGATTTTTCCATCGCATAGTTGTGAATTGCGACGCCTTCAATTTCGAATTCGCGGCGCTCCTTTACGCTGTATCCTGCGCGTTCAAAAGCGGGTCGCGCCAATTCGCTCGCTTCAGTGAAAAGCATCGCTATTTGTTCTGACCGCGCATGTGTTTCTGCTTGCTCCAAAAGTCGGTCGGCTAAGCCTTTGCGGGTGTGATCCGGATGACAATAAAGCATATCAAGATGCCCGCCTGGCTCCATCAACGAATAGGCGACTGCTTGATCGCCCGTCGTGCAAGCCACCCAAATTGTATGCCCTGCCTTTGCGCGTTCTATGAACCGCTCAGGCCCCGCATGTCGCGCCGCCCAAGCTGCAACTTGTTCAGATGAATAGGAGACTGCGCCTACCCGTGTGATAGCGGCAAGCGTCAGTTCGGCGAGCGCTTCAGCGTCACCGGGGGCAAAGGCACGGATGGAATAGGTGATAGCCCGAGACTACAAGCCAGAATTAGTCGTCGGGGGTCAGCAGCTTGTGAATATGCACCACGACATATTTCATCTCTGCATCATCAACGGTGCGCTGCGCTTGGCCGCGCCAGGCATCAGCTGCATCTTCAAATGAACTAAAGACGCCAACGACGTGGATACTTTCCGGATCTTTGAACTCGATGCCGCGCGGGTCTTTCACACGTCCACCCATTACAAGGTGGAGCCGCTGTTCCGGGGTCGTTTCTGCCATTGTGTCTCGCCAATTTATGATGGGTCTTGCAACGCTTTAGCTCATCGCGCGCACCGGGCAAGGGAGCGCATCACTTATTGGTGTTGGGCTTGTTCGTTTCAACGGCCTTGTCGATCATCTTAACGCCATATGCAACCAGAGCATCTGCAAGCAGGGCAGCAAAGGATGCTCCGCGCGATTTGACTGCTTTGCCAGCACTTTTCGCCGCACCTTTGGCGGCACCACTGGCTGCGCCCGCCGCTCCACTCGCAGCTTTGCCAGCTGCGCGTCGGCCGGGTTTTGTCATCATCCCGATTACCAGACCAGCTGCAATCGCACCGCCCAGAACGATCATTGGGTTTTCTTTCACGTATGTGGTCGCCGCTCCCGCCGCTTCCTTCGCGTCATCAGCAATGGTGCGTTCGGCTAACCGGCGTTCGCTCGCCTCGATCTTGGCGCGCAGCTCATCGCGCTTCTGGGAAGGATCACTGCTCATCATCGTCTCCTGTCGGGGGAAGGGCGGGCTCACCCGTATCCTCTGCGCCGAGTTCGTCCGTCTCTGGGTTGGCTTTGTTTGAATCGCCAAGGCCAAGAACTTCCATAATTGGGCGGCGCGCAAAGAACAGCGCCGCTGCTCCAATCAACAGCGCTAATAAGCCGCGTTTGTCATCGGCATGTACCTTCGCAACTTCGAAGACGTCTTTTGCGCCATCGCCGACCCGTCCACCGACTTTAGTTGCGATACCTTTTGCAGAGAACGTCCCGCGCGCATGGCCAACATCCGCCATTAGAACTTCGCGCGCTGAATCGCGCAGTGCCTTGTCTTCGACAAATTGCTTGGGGAGCTTGCTCATGCCTGCTCGTCCTCACCCTTTTTGTCCTTATCTCCGGCGAACATCGCAGCAATGCGCAATCCGTTTCGCGCAGCGCCAAAAAGGAGCAGCAGGACCAACAGCAAAAGGCCGCCAATGACAATTCCAATCGCTCCCCAGATTGTCACGAGAGGTTCAAGCGCGATTACCAATCCAACGGCGAGGGCGAGAAATGCAATGTGCAACAGTATGATCGCGATGATCGCAAAGACGGCCGCCTTGGCTGCGCTTTTGCCAGCAATCCCTGCGCGAGTTTTCTGAAACGCTAGTTCGGCTTCGAGATAAGTCTTGCCGTCATCGATCAGAGCTGCGGCTTCTTCAACCAGCGATTCTTGGAATGCTGCGTTGTTCGCATCATTTGCACTGGTCCCTGCGGCGCTTTCATCTGCGGGTGTAGCGCGAGCATCTGCGTGATCTGCGCCAGATCCCGAGCTGTCATCATTCAGCATTGAATATCCCGCTTCCCCCGGCGGCTGCGCCGATTAAGATTGTCAATCAGCGCCAGCCCGCTCAATCGCGTGAGCCGCCGATCATGCGTGCGAGAAGGAACCCGGCGACTGCGGCCACGCCAATGGCTACGCCCGGACTTTTGCGGACGAATTCGCGGGCGTCTTCGCCAAGGTCCTCGACGCTCTTTGCATCGAGTTTAGCAGACGCTTCTGCGAGCCCGCGCGACGCCTTGCGCGCATAGTCGCCATACTGTTCGCCAAAGCGCTCATCAATCTGACCAGCAGTATCGCCAACGACTTTGCCAAGCGAGGACATTGCGTCGCTCGCAGCGGTCTTGCCATCGGTTGCCAACTCGCCAGCTTTCTCTTTGGCTTTGCCGCTATAAACCTTTGCGTCTTCCATCAAATCTCCTCCGCGGCTCATCGCCTGTTCGCGCGCAGTGCTGGCGTGTTCGCCGGCTTGTGTGCGCAACTTTTCTGCACCAGCTTTCGCTTCTTCCAAGGCGGCATTGAAACGGCTTTTAGCTTCAGTCTTTGGAGCAGCCGTCTTCTTAGCGGCCACTCTCTTCGCTGGAGCTTTTTTCGCCGGCGTTTTGCGAGCCGTTGTAGCCTTCTTCGCGGGAGCTTTTTTTGCTGTCGAAGTGCGGGTGGATTTGGTTGTTTTTGCTTCTGCCATAATTGTGTCTCATGCCCTGCATTGGGTTGGATTTCCAGTGTGAATATGCGTGAATTGCCATTCACAGCCATAACATACGAATTCGCTCGCTTGCGCCTGTAGGGTCCGGCGCATAGAGG
>CAZOLE010000277.1:0-2971 GCA_964580445.1 uncultured Porphyrobacter sp. | reverse complement strand
ACACATAATACCAAGTCTTCTCGCCATATTTGCTGGTAAATGTTGGGCGGCCCAAAGTGCCTTCGACCGAACGTTGGTTATCAATCCCAGGCTGAACCGTGGATAGCAGCACCTGATCGGTTACATAGCCGCGCGATTCGCGGATCGAGGTACAACCCGAAAGTGCAACGCCCAGTGTCAGCGTTGCGGCAATCACGCCTAAGCGTTTTTTGGAGCTCATGCTTTTGCGTGAGGTCGTTAGGTCTGTGTGTGAATAGGCCAAGTTGCCAGTTTCCTGTCCATTGTGATGCGCCAGTTCGCGCATTATATCGTTTCGCAGAACGCTTTAAGCTGCCATGCACTGGCTTGCAACGCCGCGTATTCACGCAGCTGGGGTGAAGCGGTTGAATTGGCGATGAATAAAAATTCTAGACGCCAATATTGCAGCAAATTCGGGATCACCTGAGTATCTCTAGGGCACTTAGACAGAAAGACGCGAAACCTCTCCATGTCCCTCCTTTCTCGATTACTCGGTACTGATCCCGATCCGCGCGAAGCGGTGCGCCCCCTGTGGCACCGCGTGATCGAGCTCGCGCGCGATCCATCATTCTATGCTGACGCCGGAGTGGCCGACACAGTCGGCGGGAGGTTTGACCTTATCTGCGCAGTGCTTTGCACCGTAATGGTGCGCGTTGAAGGTTCGGATATGCGCGCCGAGAGCGCTCTGCTCGCGGAATTGTTTGTCGAAGATATGGACGGGCAATTGCGCGAATTTGGTGTCAACGATGTGGTCGTGGGTAAGCGCATAGGCAAGCTGATGAGCGTGCTTGGCGGCAGGCTTGGCGTTTATCGCAGCGCGCTGAATGAGAAAGACCGAGCAAAACTCATCGCAGCGGTCGAACGCAATGTGACCTTTGGCGAGGATCAAGACGAGACCGCTGGCGCTGAGCTGGTTGCGGACAAGCTGCTTGCCATGTCCGAAAGACTTACTGGATTCGACGATGAAGAAATTCTGAAAGCGAGCGGCATCTGGTGAGCGAAGCGGTCGAACTTTCAAGGACTGTCAAGCCGCGCATCCTCCCGGCTGAGCCGGTGGTGATCGAGGCGAACGAAACCGAACGCGCCGCTCTCACCGCTCGATTTGACCTAAGCGATGTAGCGAGTTTACGTGCCGAGGTGTCGCTTGATAAACGCGAAAACGGTGTTGCGGCGAGCGGGACGTTGCGCGCTTCAATCATGCAAAGTTGCGCGGTGTCGGGAGAGGATTTTCCTGTCGCGATTAACGAAGCAATCGACCTCCACTTCGTGCCCGAAGGCTCACTCGATGCAGCCCCCAGCGAAGATGATGAGATCGACTTCGACCTCACCAGCGAAGATTGCGACACGATCGAATATACAGGTGACGCCTTCGATTTGGGCGAAGCGGTGGCGCAGACGCTGGGTCTTGCGATTGACCCATACGCCGAAGGGCCGAATGCCGAAGCTACGCGCGCCAAAGCTGGCCTTAGCGGTGATGATGCGCCGAGCGGGCCGCTCGCAGAGGCGCTGGCGGCGCTTAAGAAGAATTAGTCTTCCTCGACCTCGCCCTTCCACGGGTTGAAAAACAACTCTTCTACAGGGGTCTCAAAGTAAGCTGCCAGCCGGTATGCCATCGGCAGCGATGGGTCATATTTGTCCGCTTCGATCCCGATGATCGATTGGCGTGAGATTTCGAGCGCTTCAGCCAAATTGGCTTGATTCAGCCCGCGCGCCTTGCGCAATTCTCGTAGGCGGTTTTTCATTCGGCTTGGCCGCGACCGCGCAGCTTCCAACCGATCCACACCACCGCCATTCCGGCGAACTGGGCGAAGAACATATAGATCCCGCCCTGGGTGATATCATTATGTCGGCCGAACATCACTGACATCACCACCAACATAACAAGTGCACCGGCTGTCCCGCCCCACCACCAACTGAGCATTTGCCCCTGTTTTTGAAGGTCATCAGTTTTCTGCCACCACAGCCAACAGGGAATAAAAAGCAGAGCGACAAGCCCGAGTAAGAAAGGAAGGACCAGTGCCGGGTTGTCGGCTCCACCGCCTGAAGGAACAGTCTTTGCAATGATCACCCCCAAAATCATCGAAGAACCAAATGCAATAGCTGCGAAAAGCCAGAATTTCGTCCGATAAGTCATGCGAATGCCCCACATCAAAGTTCAAGAATGTCTAAACGTCTATACATTTTGAATGTGGATGTCAAAAAGTTTCGACATTTGTGCACTGGCGCATCAAAAAACCCCGCAAGCGTGGCTCGCGAGGCTCCTTGAAAATCAAGCTGTGGCAACCCGTCCTAGAACGGAATATCATCGTCGAGGTCGTCGTAACCGCCACCCGAGCCACCGCCAGCGTTCCCGCCGCCTTGATTGCCACCGCCTGAGCCGCCGCCACCTTGGTTCCAGCCGCCACCGCCGCCTTGGCCACCGCCGCCTTGACCGCCACCGAAGCCGCCCCCTGAGCGACCTCCGCCGTCACCTTGACCGCCGCCTGCACCATCAAGCATGGTCAGAGTGCCGTTGAAGCCGCGCAAAACAACCTCGGTAGAATAACGATCATTACCGGACTGGTCCTGCCATTTGCGGGTTTGCAACTGCCCCTCAATAAAGACTTTTGAGCCCTTCTTCAGGTAGTTTTCGCAGACATTGACGAGTCCTTCGGAGAAGATCGCAACCGTATGCCATTCGGTGCGCTCTTGGCGTTCGCCGGTGTTGCGGTCTTTCCAAGTTTCACTGGTGGCGATGCGCAGATTGCAGACCTTCCCGCCATTTTGAAAGCTGCGAACTTCCGGGTCTTGGCCCAGATTTCCGATCAGCATTACTTTGTTAAGCGAGCCTGCCATTGCCTCATGTCCTTCTCGAATTGCGATTCTCTTCAACCTATTAGGACAGGCTTGCAGTCGATGCGAGGTGCAGCACAGCTTTTCCACCTCCAATATGGAGGTTTCTACGTATTCGCAC
>CAZOLE010000276.1:0-2977 GCA_964580445.1 uncultured Porphyrobacter sp. | reverse complement strand
GATGCGGTCGCTAAGCTGAAAGCTGCCACCGACCTGCCCGTAGCGGTTGGCTTTGGCGTTCGCACACCGGAGCAAGCCGCCGAGATTGCCAAGGTTGCCGAGGGCGTTGTCGTCGGCTCGGCTTTGGTCGATTTGGTCGGAGAATTTGGCGAAGCGGCCCCAGCCAAGCTACAAGAGCTGACCGCCGCTATGGTTCGTGCAATCAAGGAAGCATCCCAATGAGCTGGTTCAACCGCGTTCGCAATTCGTTGGGCTTTGGTCCGGAGAAAAAGAGCACTGAGAAAGATCTATGGATCAAGTGCAAATCCTGTCAGGAAATGCTGTTTGTCGCCGAGTATGAGGAGAACCTCTCGGTCTGCCCGCGCTGTGAACATCATGGTCGGATAAGCGCGGATGAGCGGCTCAACCTGTTGCTCGACGAAGGCTTTGACCTTGTCGCAACACCCGAAGTTGAAGAAGATCCGCTCAAGTTCAAAGACTCTAAGAAATACACCGAGCGGCTCAAAATCGCGCGCGCGAAAAGCCCGCATGGCGATGCCTTTATCGTTGGCTCTGGCGCTATAGACAATCATCCAGCGGTCGTTGGGGTGCAGGACTTTGGCTTTATGGGCGGGTCTATGGGCATGGCCGTAGGCATGGCGTTTTGTGCAGGAGCGGAGCGCGCATTAACCCGCAAGGCCGCATATGTGGTTGTGACTGCGGCAGGCGGCGCGCGGATGCAGGAGGGGATTTTGAGCCTTATGCAGATGCCGCGCGCAACCGTTATGACGCGGCGCTTAAAGGCCGCAGGTCTACCCTATATCGTCGTGCTGACCGACCCCACCACTGGCGGCGTCACGGCAAGTTACGCGATGCTCGGCGATGTTCACATTGCAGAGCCGGGGGCGCTCATTGGCTTTGCGGGGCAACGCGTAATCCAAGACACCATTCGCGAGAAATTGCCGGAAGGCTTCCAGCGCGCTGAATATCTGCACAAGCACGGCATGGTCGACATGGTGGTCAAACGGCACGAACTCAAAGCCTCGATCGCGCAGGTGCTTGACTATATGCAGCCGCAAGTCGCTGCATAGGACCAAGCACCAGCTAGCACCTGTCTCAACCCAAGTTCTGGCCCCAAAAGAACAACCCGCACTCATCTAACGGTAGAGGTGGTCAGCGCATGTTAGATTTTGGAAAGTCAGAGCATCCGGGTGTGCAAGCTCAGCTCAATCGCTTGAGTGCTCTGAGCATTCAGCGCGATACGCTCAATCTTGATGCAATAAGCACGCTACTTGATCGCCTGGGCAACCCACATAAGCGGCTCCCCCCTGTTTTCCATGTGGCGGGCACCAATGGGAAAGGGTCAACCTGCGCATTTCTGCGCGCGATCCTCGAGGCGCAAGGGCTAAGAGTGCACGTCACAACTAGCCCACATCTGGTGCGGTACAATGAGCGCTTTCGCGTCGCTGGCGACTTGATCGCGGATGATCGTTTGGCTGAACTGCTCGAAGAAGTCTTCGACGCAGCAGATGGGTTAGATTGCAGCTTTTTCGAGATCACAATCGCGGCGGCTTTCACTGAATTTGCGCGCGTGCCTGCGGATGCTTGCGTGGTCGAAGTCGGTCTTGGCGGACGGCTCGATGCGACGAATGTGCTGGAACAGCCAGCTGTGTGCGGTATCGCGGCGTTGGGCCTCGACCACGAGCGGTTCCTGCTTGCCCCAGAAGAGGGCACACCCGATGAACCCATGGCTCGCATTGCGTTCGAGAAAGCCGGGATCGTGAAACCGGGCGTGCCGCTTGTCGCTTTACGCAATGGCAAACTTGAGCGCGAGACCATCAGAGAACAGGCGGGCAAAGCCGGTTCACCATTTTTCGTGCACGGCGAGGAATGGAATGTCGCCAGTGAAGAGAAGGCTTTGCGCTATAGCGACGGCAATGGCGCGTTGCGATTGCCCATACCTCAACTTTGCGGCCAGCATCAGAGCTATAACGCGGCCCTCGCAGTCGCGATGATCCGCCACCAAACATCAATCCATGTCGATGGAAAAGCTATCGAAACCGGGATGCGCAAAGTGAGCTGGTCTGCGCGATTGCAAAAGCTATCAAACGGCCCGCTTACAGGAACGCGCGAATGCTGGCTTGATGGTGGACACAATCGCAACGCGGGAGAGATGCTGGCCATGCACTTCTCCGGTCAGAAAGTGCATCTGCTTATCGGGATGATCGATGGCAAAGACCCCAAATCGCTCATTGAGCCGATGCAGAGCGTCCTTGAAAGCGTGACTGCCGTGCCGGTCTCTGGCCGCCCATCACACACGGCCACTGACTTTGGGGGCGCTGCAACGGATGCCAAGGATTTGCCTGCTGCGATGGCAAGCATACCCGATGATGGTTTGCCAGTGCTGATCGGCGGCTCGCTCTACCTCGCGGGCGAAGCGCTTAAGTTGAACGAAGAAGTACCGAGCTAACTACTGTTTCTCGTCAGGATCTGGCGGTGGAGCATTGCCTGCTTGGCCAGACCTGCTGAGCCGAACCCATTCAATGATGCATAAGAAAACCGCGAACAAACCAATCAATGTCGTCAGTATGAAGACGTCGTAGTAGCCTTGCTCTTCGATCATCTGGCCCAACGCGGGTCGGCCCAAAGTGCCCACCAACAAGGTTAGAGAGGATAGCAGTGCATATTGCACCGCGCTGTAACCCTTCGCGACAATGCTGGAGAGATAGGCAACGAACGCGGCGCCCGCGATGCCCACTGCGATATTCTCCATCCCAATGGTCAGCATCAGCTTTGACAGCCGTTCATCCGCACCAAATAGTCCGGTCAACCATGTAAAGCCAATCCCGTCACTAACCGCTTGCATACGCTCACCGCCAATCGCGAGGTCAGCATAAAGCAGGTTGGTCAGCGCGGCGATCAAAGCGCCCAAAGTCAGCGTGCTCATTCGTCCAATCACGGTTAGCAACATGCCGCCAAGCGCCAAGCCGAGTAACAA
>CAZOLE010000275.1:0-2982 GCA_964580445.1 uncultured Porphyrobacter sp. | reverse complement strand
TCTATATGCCGCGCTTTGTTGGTACCATTTATGAGCTTTTGTCAGCTCCTGTTGGGGTAGCAGAGACTTTGGTAGGGTTTGTTGGCGCGGCGGCGACTAAGGGGCTAATATTGGCTGCGATTATCCTTGGGACGGCCACCTTCTTTGTAGATTATCAGATCAAGTATCCACTGTTCGCATTCGGCTATATCATCCTAGTCGCGGCGAGTTTCTCGCTGTTTGGATTCATCCTTGGTATCTGGGCGGACAGCTTTGAGAAGTTGAGCATCATTCCGCTGTTGATCCTGACCCCGCTGACGTTTCTTGGCGGCACGTTCTACTCGATTGATGAGCTTCCAGCACCGTGGGATGCGATTGCACTGGCAAATCCCATCGCCTTTTTGGTGAGCGGGCTGCGTTGGACGTTTTACGGCACGTCGGACGTGCCGATTGCCTTGTCGCTTGGGTTGACCCTTGGCTTTCTGGCGGTGTGTACCACGATCATTGCCTTTATCTTCAAGACTGGCTGGCGTCTGCGAGAATGATCCGCCCGCATTGATCAAGCGCGGGATCGATCACTCATCCGGCGTGTTGGTCTCGATAACCTTGACCTCGTCATCCGAGAGCGGAGCCACGCCGTAATTCGCGCGCAACCGGTTTCTAACTGGTGATCCGAGGAAGACGGTTTGACGGGTTGCGTCTTCTTCAACTGGATCGTCTGTAGTTTCAAGCGGGTTGCCTGACAGTGTGTCTTCCGGCACTCTAGTAGTGCCGACGATTGGCGGTCTCACAGTTCCGTTTTTCAAGCGAACATTGCCGCTGCTCGTCGGTGTAGCTGTCCCGCTCGCAAGAATTGCTCGAGGCTGTGGCACAATCTTTGCCATCACTGCGAATTTGGGCACGATCTCAGCATCGCTCAATTCATAGGCGCCAGAGCTGTCATACTTGAAGTTGAACTGGCCACTTTCTTCCTCAACGATGCGCACATTAAGCCCGGCACCAAAGCCTTTGGCCGACTTCAGAGTCTCGCGGCCATAGATAATGCCGCGCACAAACACGACGGGTTCGGTCAAGGAGCTTAGGTACTCGCCGCATTCGCCATCTGTCGTGAATTCCACCATTTCGTCACGCGCGAGGAAACGCTGACCGATGTCTTCGATTTGATAGATGCTGGCTGAGTCGAATTTTAAACCCGCATCAACCGAGGTTTTATTGAACACGCCTTGTAGAGGGGCAGGTACGCCAAGGTCGGTATTGAGGTTCGAGTTGGAAGACCAACGCGGCATTGTTGACCAGCGCTCAAACGGCAAAATATTCTCATCCAAAACGCATTTGCGGGTCACGAGGTCGAGCGAATTGTTGACTGCCAGCACGGAACCCAATTGATAGGCGGGACCATTGATCGCGACCAAACGATAGCTGTAATATTCGTTGCGCGGACTGGTTGCGGTCGGCCCGCCAAGCTGCATTTGCAACGTGCCTGCAAGGTCTTGTTTTGCATCGAAATAGCTGATGAGCTTTTTAGTCGAAGTGTCTATCACAGGGCCCGGATTGGCCGCGCAACCCGATAGAGCCAGACCAGCGCATCCGACCAGAGCGATCGCTCGAATTCTTGAAGCCATTTCCTGTACCCCCCGCTACACACAGCTGCATCAAGCAATCTGTTTCCCACCGCGATACATTGACACTCGCATCCTTGATCAAACCTGTCTAGGCGGCGCAGCAATGGTTCAGCGATTTGAATTTGCTTTGCACGCCACAGATGGGCACGCGCGCACCGGAAAGATCACGATGCAGCGCGGTGAGATTGCCACGCCGGCCTTTATGCCGGTGGGCACTGCTGCGACTGTTAAAGCGATGAAGCCCGAAAGCGTGCGCGCGACCGGCGCGGACATCATCCTTGGTAACACCTATCACTTGATGTTGAGGCCGGGTGCTGAGCGAATGGCTAAACTAGGCGGATTGCACAATTTCATGAATTGGGAGCGTCCAATTTTGACCGATAGCGGCGGCTATCAGGTGATGAGCTTGTCGGACCTGCGCAAGCTGACCGAGGAAGGGGTCGAGTTTCGCAGCCACATTGACGGGTCGAAGCATATGCTGACCCCGGAACGTTCGATGGAAATTCAGCGCATGTTGGGCAGCGACATTGTGATGGCGTTCGATGAATGCCCGCGCGCAGACAGGCCACGCGATGAGATTGCGCAGAGCATGGAACTTTCCATGCGCTGGGCCAAACGTAGCCGCGAAGGCTTTGACGCTGGCGAAGAGCACGGCGCGCGCTCGGCATTGTTTGGAATTCAACAAGGCGCGTTGGATGAGGATTTGCGCAAAGTGAGCGCGCAAAAGCTCATCGATATCGGCTTTGACGGCTATGCGGTGGGCGGTTTGGCCGTGGGCGAGGGGCAGGAGGCGATGTTCGGCGTATTGGATTACGCACCAGACATGCTCCCGCAGGACAAGCCGCGATATCTCATGGGAGTGGGCAAGCCCGATGATCTTGTCGGCGCTGTGGAGCGCGGGATCGATATGTTCGATTGTGTGCTGCCGACGCGCTCTGGCCGCAATGGTCAGGCATTCACCTGGAATGGGCCGATCAACCTTCGCAATGCCCGTTTTGCTGAAGATGTTGAACCGCTTGATGCTGGCTCCGATTGCCAAGCTTCCAACAGCTATTCAAAGGCCTATCTGCATCACTTGCAAAAGTCGGGTGAGATCCTCGGCGCGATGCTGGTCACAGAACACAATTTGGCGTTCTACCAAGCCTTGATGGCGGCGATGCGCAGTGCCATTGCAGAGCAGCGTTTTGCCTCATTTGCCGCTGAGTTTCGGCGCAACTACCTTGGAAAGTCCTCTTGATGTCCAAAGCCCCTGATGATTGCGCAACCATGGTGGAGGTGCGCGAAGGTGTTGATGCAACCGACCGTGAGCTTGTGGCGCTGTTAGACCGGCGCTTTGGCTATATGCGCGCAGCCGCTCGGATAAAGGACACGCGCGAAGCGG
>CAZOLE010000274.1:0-2997 GCA_964580445.1 uncultured Porphyrobacter sp. | reverse complement strand
ACGACAAGTGGCACGACGCTTGAGGTCAATGGCAGCGAATTTGTCTCTGTTAAGTACCGCCGTTTCTTTGGAGGCACCTATCAAGGCACGGGCGGAAGCGGTCCTTTTGAGGATGACGCATCGCCTGTCGAGTTCATCTATCCGGGCGAGCCCGGCTTTTTCACTAAGACTCCGATTTATGACTGCGACGCTTCGTTGGCGCGCTTTGTCCCGACCGCGAAAGGATATGACCAATGACCAAATATGATGCTGAATGGGTGGCCCGCGAAGAGGCAAAGCGCACGTTCATGGCAGAGAAAGGTCTGTATTCGGAGACGGAAGAGCACAGCTCTTGCGGTGTTGGCTTGGTTGTTAACGTGGACGGATCCAAAAGCCGGGCCGTGGTTGAAAGCGGCATTAAGGCGTTAAAGGCCATTTGGCACCGTGGGGCCGTAGATGCTGATGGCATGACTGGCGATGGTGCGGGCATACACATCCAGATTCCAGTGCCGTTTTTCTATGACCAGATTGAACGCACTGGTCACACGCCGGACCGCGATCGTATGATCGCTGTGGGACAGGTGTTTTTGCCTCGGACCGACTTTGGCGCACAGGAGACCTGCCGTACTATCGTTGAAACCGAAGTGCTGCGCATGGGCTATTACATCTATGGCTGGCGCCATGTGCCTGTGAATATCTCGTGTCTGGGTGAGAAGGCGAATGCGACCCGCCCCGAGATTGAACAGATTCTGATTAGCAACTCCAAGGGTGTCGATGAAGAGACATTTGAGCGCGAGTTGTATGTGATCCGCCGCCGTATCGAAAAGGCGGCATTGGCGGCACAGGTGCCTGCTTTGTATATCGCATCGCTGTCGTGTCGGTCGATCATCTACAAAGGCATGATGTTGGCCGAGCAGGTGGCGGAGTTTTACCCCGATTTGATGGACGAACGGTTCGAAAGCGCATTCGCGATCTATCACCAACGCTATTCTACCAACACGTTCCCACAGTGGTGGCTGGCCCAGCCGTTCCGCATGCTGGCCCATAACGGTGAAATCAACACCCTCAAGGGAAACCTGAATTGGATGAAGTCCCACGAAATCCGCATGGCGAGTGGGACGTTTGGGGACATGGCTGAGGATATCAAACCGATTGTGGCGAACGGGTCTTCGGACAGTGCGGCATTGGATGCGGTGTTCGAAGTGCTGGTACGGGCAGGGCGCGACGCACCCATGGCCAAGACGATGATGGTTCCCGAATCGTGGTCCAAGCAAGCAGTCGAATTGCCGGAAGCGTGGCGCGACATGTATTCGTACTGCAACTCGGTCATGGAGCCATGGGACGGTCCTGCTGCGCTGGCCATGACGGATGGGCGCTGGGTCTGTGCGGGCTTGGATCGCAACGGTTTGCGCCCAATGCGCTATGTTGTGACGGCAGACGGCATGGTTATTGCCGGATCTGAGGCAGGCATGGTGCCGCAGGACGAAATCAATGTGGTCGAAAAGGGTGCGCTTGGGCCCGGACAGTTGCTGGCGGTCGATATGACTGACGGCAAAATGTACCACGATACTGAAATCAAGGATCGCTTGTCTGCCAGCCAACCCTTTGGTGAATGGGTGGACAAGATCAACGAACTGGAGCCTGCCATTGCGGGCGCAACTGAAAAGCCGCTGTTTACAGGCGAAGAATTGCGCCGCCGTCAGATCGCAGCCGGGTATAGCGTCGAAGAGCTGGAACAAATCCTTGCGCCGATGGCTGAGGACGCCAAAGAGGCCTTGGCTTCGATGGGGGATGACACGCCAAGTGCGGTCTTGTCCAAAAAGTATCGCCCGCTGTCGCATTTCTTCCGTCAGAATTTCTCTCAGGTGACAAACCCGCCTATCGACAGCTTGCGCGAGTTTCGGGTGATGAGCCTAAAGACCCGGTTCGGGAACCTGAGAAACGTGTTGGACGAAAGCAGCGCACAGACTGAGATTATCACGCTGGACAGCCCCTTTATCGGTAATGCGCAGTGGGATGAATTGGTCAAAAACTTTGACGCTGAACTGGTGGAAGTGGATTGTACCTTTGAATCCGGCGACGAATGGGCGCTAAACACGGGTTTGCGTCGTATTAGAGACGAAGTTGAAGATGCCGTGCGCTCGGGCGCTGGGCATATTGTGCTGACTGACCAACATTCTAATGCTGACAAAGTGGCGATGCCGATGATCCTTGCGACGTCGGCGGTGCACAGCCACCTGACGCGCAAAGGGTTGCGCACTTTCTGTTCGCTGAACGTGCGGTCTGCGGAATGTATCGACCCGCATTACTTTGCTGTGTTGATTGGGTGTGGCGCTACTGTGGTGAACGCCTATCTGGCTGAAGATTCCTTGGCCGACCGTATCGATCGCAACCTGCTGGATGGCACATTGACCGAAGCAGTCGCGCGGTATCGCAATGCTATCGATCAAGGCTTGCTAAAGATTATGGCCAAGATGGGGATCAGTGTTGTGTCGTCCTATCGTGGTGGTCTGAACTTTGAAGCCGTTGGCCTAAGCCGCGCCATGTGCGCCGAATATTTCCCCGGTATGACCAGCCGCATCAGCGGTATCGGCGTCAAAGGT
Organism: uncultured Porphyrobacter sp.; assembly: GCA_964580445.1. Lineage (GTDB taxonomy): Bacteria > Pseudomonadota > Alphaproteobacteria > Sphingomonadales > Sphingomonadaceae > Erythrobacter. The sequence continues at coordinate 415 of CAZOLE010000274.1, read as the reverse complement.
ATCCAGTCGAAAGCCGAAGGTGTGCATCAACAAGGTTGGGCGGGCACCAACGTGTTGCCGATGGGTGGTTTTTATAAATCGCGCAAATCGGGTGAAACCCACGCGTGGGATGCAACCGGTATGCACCTTTTGCAAACTGCGTGTAACAACGCGTCCTTTGCGATGTGGAAGCAGTATTCAGCCAAAATGCGTTCGGCACCGCCGATCCATCTGCGCGATCTGATGGACATCAAGCCGCTGGGTGCGCCTGTGCCGATTGAAGAAGTGGAGAGCATTACTTCGATCCGTAAGCGGTTCGTGACACCCGGGATGAGCCTTGGCGCGTTGTCACCGGAGGCGCACAAGACTCTAAATGTTGCGATGAACCGGATTGGAGCAAAGTCGGACAGTGGCGAGGGTGGCGAAGATCCGGCAC
>CAZOLE010000273.1:0-3013 GCA_964580445.1 uncultured Porphyrobacter sp. | reverse complement strand
CGACATTGCCTAAGATGGTCGCCCAATCCTCCGAAAACCGGTGCGCGACCAAGCCCGCATAATCACCAGACGTCTTCAATTCTGTCGGCACTTTATCGCTGGCGAGAGCCTCTTCGATCCCACCAGAAATTTCAGCGCGAAAGTCTGCCATACCCTCGCCCTCACCCACAGAAGTCTCCGCGATCATATGCGGGAACGTGAGCATGCCAGCGAACATAAGGGCACCCAGAGCGTATCCGACCAATCCGACCATCAGCTGAGTCTTTGCTGTCCAGCGCATGCACAGCAAAGCGATCATCCCAAGGACGCCGTAATAGAACAGGATGTCACCCATCCAGATGAAGAAGAAATGGATGAAGCCAAAGCTCGCAAGCAAGAGCAGCCGCCAAGCTTGTAGGCCGCGTCCCTCGCCGCGCGCCCAAGCGCGCTCCATAAACAGATACATCCCAGCCCCAAATAACACGGTGAATAGCCCGCGCATCTTGCCGTCGATCAACACAAATTGCGCAATCCATTGCCACCCGCCGGGGTCGCCATTCGGAACTAAGAAGGCTTCAGGATAGATGTATGCATTGGTCGGCTGGCCAAAGGCGATGATATTCGCTGCCAGAATGCCCATCACGGCGATGCCGCGAATAAAATCCAGGCTACCAATGCGGTCGCCCTCTTTCGTAGGAACAACGGCATCGGACGCACCGCTTGGCTCGCGCGGATCGTCCTGGCGCGGCACGCTGCCACTTGCTTGTGAAGTCGTCATCGCCTGATCCCTGTTCCCACCATACCCTCAAGGCATGGAGTAGCAGGTGATGGCGCAATCGAAAAATCGGATCGTTAGATGTACGACCTGATCCGCTCAATTACGGCTTGGCGACGATGCAACCTTGTCCTTGACGCTTAAGCGACGAACAAGCAGCTTGCGCTTCGGCGCGGCTGTTAAAGCCCTTGGCCTGCAAGCGTACCACTCGGCCAGCAGGCACTAGAACTTTGCTCGTGCCGGAAAGCGCATTGGTGCGTGAAAGCTTGCTCCACAACCGATCAGCGTTCGCGCGAACGCCAAAGGCGCCAAGCTGAACCTTCCAGTTGCCTGATCGAGATGCCGTCGCAGCCGGGCGGCTCGATACAGGCACAGCGCGAGCTGGACGCGGGGCAGGTTTCACAATTGCAGGCGCGGCTGTTTGAGCAGGCGAGCTAGCGACTGAGGTCAACTGCCCCAGATCAAGCGAGGCCAACTCAGCCGAACGACGATTGTTAGCTCGAAGTTCTAGATCACGCGCGAGAGTTTGCGCCGACTGGCGCTGAGCAATCGGCACGTGCTGATCCATCTGCGAGATCGCTTTTTGTGCTTGCGGCAAGCCAGCTGATTGCGCGAGCGTAAGCAAAGCATAAGCGCGGACCCAATCTTTTTCCGCATAGTCCGCGTTGAAGTGAGCCAAGCCCAATACATACTGCGCACGCGGATCACCACGATCTGCCGCAGCTTTGATAAGTGGCATCGCGGTACTCTGTTCGCCCTGTTGAAAGAGCAAAAGCCCATAATTATCAGCGGCTTTCACATGACCTTTTTGCGCTGCTTCTGCATAGAGAGAGCGCGCTCTACCAATATCTGTTGGAACACCGCGGCCTAGGCGATACGCCTGTGCGAGGTTAAAAAGCGCGTCCGCGTCGCCTTTTTCAGCAGGCAATTGCCATTCGGTCACCGCTTGACTGAAATTGCCTTGTGACCAGGCGTCGACGCCCGCTTTCACATCTGCTGCGGCGGGCGCGCTGGCTAGCGCGAGTGTGCCCGCGCCGATAAGCGCGAAAAGGCGCGCGTTGCGAATAGTGCGGTTCGAATTGCTGCGGTGCTTCGTCATTGGTGCGGCTCCTCGTATGGCCCGGCACACACTGAACGCGCCGGAAGATTTACGTGATGCTGCGCAGTATAGTGAATCAAGTGTTAGCAAATCGTTGCAGACACTTTCACCCCAAGACTGTCCCAATTCGTTCCGCTTCCGGTCGATCTCGTTAACTTAAAATTAGGGGTAGTCTGCGATCCCCCCGAAAGACAGCCGCAATTGGGCGGTGCATTTGGTCTTTTACCAGGGGGACCCTAACTTTGCGTGTACTAGCTTTGGCATCGCAAAAAGGTGGATCAGGGAAAACCACTCTGTCCGGACACCTTGCCGTTCAGGCCCAGCGCGCAGGCGCTGGCCCAGTTGTGCTTATCGATATCGACCCGCAAGGATCACTTGCGGATTGGTGGAACGAGCGCGACGCGGAATATCCAGCATTTGCGCAAACTACGGTTTCGCGCCTTGCGAACGATCTTCAAGTGCTGCGTCAGCAGGGCTTCAAGCTTGCTGTGATCGACACACCACCTGCCATCACAATGGCAATTCAGTCGGTGATCGGCGTGGCGGAATTGATCGTCGTACCGACCCGGCCCAGCCCGCATGATCTGCGCGCAGTCGGCGCAACGGTTGATCTGTGCGAACGCGCAGGCAAGCCGCTTGTGTTTGTCGTCAATGGTGCGACGCCGAAGGCAAAAATCACATCAGAAGCCGCTGTCGCATTGTCGCAGCACGGCACCGTTGCACCGATCACCCTGCACCACCGCACGGACTTTGCCGCGTCGATGATCGACGGGCGCACCGTGATGGAGGTTGCCGGCGAAAGCCGCAGCGCAGCGGAAATCACCGCCCTTTGGAAATACATCTCAGACCGGCTGGAAAAGAATTTCCGCCGCACGGTCTTTGCTGCCGCTCCGGGAGGCCAAGCGGCCGCACCGGGCGCCAACCGAGCTGCTGGCGGAGGCTTTGGCCGCCGCGTGGCGCAGTAAGGAAGAGCCAGTAGAGCCATGTCTGACGCTAACTTCGCCTCTTTGAATCCCACTTTGCTCGCTCGCAAGGGCGGCGCAAAACCAGCGATGCGTCCGCAGAATGCTCCGTTGCCAAAAGAGTTTACGGAACAAGCGGGTGAAAACGATCTCGAAGATTTGGGCTGGAATGATCTCGGCGACCAAACAGGAGAGACA
>CAZOLE010000272.1:0-3036 GCA_964580445.1 uncultured Porphyrobacter sp. | reverse complement strand
CTGCGGATATGGCGCTCAAACGAGATCCCGAATTTGCAAAAATCTCCAAACGCTTCTTGGAAAATCCGGCTGAGCTTGATGACGCCTTTGCACGCGCATGGTTCAAACTGTGCCACCGCGATATGGGACCAAAAGCGCGTTATCTCGGCCCAGAAGTACCAGAAGAAACCCTGATCTGGATGGACCCTGTTCCTGCGGGTACCGCACCTGCCGGTGATGTAGCGGATTCGTTCAAGTCGGCGATTATTGGCTCTGGCTTAAGCGTTGGCGAACTGGTCAAAGCCGCATGGGCTTCCGCGTCAAGCTATCGCAATTCGGACCATCGTGGCGGCGCCAATGGTGCGCGTGTGCGCCTTGCTCCGCAAAAAGACTGGGCAGCCAATGATCCGGCAGAGCTTTCAAAAGTTCTCGGCAAGATCGAAGAGCTGCGCGGCGACATTTCGATGGCAGATGCCATTGTGCTGGCAGGCAATGCTGCGGTTGAGAAAGCCGCTGCGGATGCAGGTCACGCAATCACCGTGCCGTTCACTGGCGGTCGCGGCGATGCAACGGCAGAGCACACCGATGCGGAAAGCTTTGAACCAATGGAGCCGTTCGCTGATGGCTTCCGCAACTACCTCAAGACCAAAGCCAGCGTTCGCACAGAAGAAATGTTGATCGACAAAGCGCACTTGTTGGGCCTGTCGATGCCAGAGCTTACCGTTCTGGTTGGCGGCATGCGCGCTTTGGGAGCTGTTGCGGGCAACACTGGGCACGGAGTCTTTACCGACCGCGTCGGTCAATTGACGACCGACTTCTTCACCAACCTCCTCGACATGAGCACCAAATGGACTCCAGTCGATGGTTCGGGCGATGAGGAATATGTCGGCACTGACCGCGCCACCGGCGCCGAGAAGTATCGTGCAACGCGCGCTGACTTGGTCTTCGGCTCAAACTCGCAGCTTCGCGCACAAGCGGAAGTTTACGCGGAAAGCGGCAATGAAGCGAAGTTCGTCGCCGACTTTGCAGCGGCTTGGGCGAAAGTCATGGATAATGATCGCTTCGACTTGAAGTAAGCCAAACCCTACCCCCTAGGGTCCCACCCCAAGAAGGCCTCTGGCAGCAATGCCAGGGGCTTTTTTGATTGCATAGCAATAGGCATGTGTCACAAACCACCGAGATGGAAACGCTCGAAACGACACACACGGCCGCGCATTCAGCCGGTCGATTGATCGCCGGAATCATTGCGACTTTGGCCTTTGTCGCGCTCGCGGTGCAACCGCTGCTTGGCGAAGGCAGCTATTTGCAGAACCTTGGCGCGATGCTTCGTTTCTTTACCATTTGGGGGAATGTCGGAGCTTGCTTGATGATGGCTCTAGTCGCTTTCAGCTGGCCCGTATCAGGTCAGCGCGCTCAGGGCATTCTTGCCGCGCTCGTCACCGCGCTTGCGATCATTGGTGGCATCTATTGGGGCGTGTTGTCCGGCGATCATCACCCCGAAGGCTATGATCGTATTACCAATCAGTTTCATCACACGATTATCCCGCTCGCGACGATTGTGTGGTGGTTGCGTTACGCACCACCAACTAAGCCGATCAAGAATGTGATCCCGGCCATTATGATCCCGCCACTCAGCTACGGCGCATTCGCTCTGGTGCTTGGGCAGATGACCGGCTTCTACGCCTATTTCTTTGTCGATTTGCCCTTGCTGGGCTGGCCACAATTTGTGTTGAACAACGTGCTGCTGGCAGGGTTCTTCGCGCTGGTCGGGTTCGTGTTGGTCGCATTTAAGAACACGATCGGGCTGCATCGCGGCGGCTAAATCCCGGCTCCGCCTTTAAGCTCGCTGACCTATGTCCGGCTCACTGTCGCTTCGATAATGTGGGCGAGTTTCAACCGCACATTGTGCCCCTCGCGCGCTACATCTTCTACCGCGTCGCGCGCCACCCAACAACCGCGATGCACCTGCCTGCCATCCGCGCCATCTCTGATCTCAGCGTGGTATAGAAGCGGATGTCATAGCCCTCAACTTCAAGCGTGATTGAAAAAGGCTGCAGAGACGATCCGCAGCCCTTTTCATAGCCTGAAGTCACCCCACAAGCAGGAAGCAATGCTAGCCCTTCGGCTTTTTGTTCGCATTCTTGAACATGGCCTTTTCATAGGTCTCAGGTGCAGGAGCAGTTTCTCCCGTCATGCCGGACGCAATCTCTTCTTCTGTCAAGAATTTGACCGCGAAGCCGAGCGCCCGAGTTTTACCCCAACTATCCAAAGTGACTTTGGCATCATCATATGTAACATTGACAACGGCATCAGCGCCCATCTTCTCGCCGCGCTCCCAAACCTCATTGTAGATCTTTTGTTTTGATGGTTTCTTGCTGAAGATAGTAGCTTTGCGGACACCAGCCGAAACCGGCCCAACAATCTTGTAGGGCTTATCGGTTATATCCTCTGCAAACACTGGAACGCCCATCTCTTCGTTCACGACAATGAATTCGTCATGATCGTCCGCCAAAACGGGAAGCGCCGGAACAGTCGTAGAAATCATTAGTAGAGCAGTGGCAAAGTATCTAGTCTTCATCGAAACGATCCCCTTTAATAAAGAAACGACATATTTCTCTAAAATCGGAGACGTGTCAAATGAACCTTCAATTACATGTAGTTATAATTGACGAAATACCCTAACGTCTCTGGACGGGTTGTATCCAGCCTGCGTCTTTGAGCTCGCTGACCTGCGCCCGGCTAACAGGCGCTTGTCCTCACCACTCCAGTAGGGTCAGCGCCGTCGTTTCATCACAAGATAAAGAGCGCCTTCGCCACCATGGCGTCGGTGCGCTTTGCGCACGGCGGCAACCGCTTCGCTATGGTGGCTGGCAGCTATCCAATCGAGCATTTTGGCCCGGATTGCGCCGCGTTTGGTTCCACGATCAGCCGGATCGACCGGACGCGAACGTCCCGCAATGACCAGCACCACCCTCGCGCGCATAGCGACCGCTTGATCCAGACCGCTGGTGATGCGGTGATACGCGTCATCCAACGTGTGGCCATGCAGGTCGAGTG
>CAZOLE010000271.1:0-3063 GCA_964580445.1 uncultured Porphyrobacter sp. | reverse complement strand
GCCAAGGCGAGATTGCGGTTAGTTTTCCCGATGAGATTGAGAACCAAAATGTGCGTGTCGCCTTTACCGACGCAATCATCGCTGAGCTAAACCGGCTCGGATACACGCCCATCATCGGCAGCGCAGAGGGACTGCAGACCGCAACCGTTCGAACCACTCGCGGTCAGATAGCTGGAGACAATCCGCGCAACCCTGTCAGCGTCGGGGTTGGCGGCAGCACCGGCAGCTATGGTAGCGGCGTCGGTCTAGGCCTCGGCATCAATTTGGGCGGCAACAATCCTGGCCCGCAAGTTCTGACAAATCTCGAAGTGCGCATTTCCGATCCCAGTGGACAAGCATTGTGGGAAGGCCGTGCGCAGCTTCCAACCAGCGTGAAATCACCGTATTCCGACCCGCAAGCCAGCGCGACCGCTCTTGCAACCGCGTTGTTCAAAGACTTTCCCGGCGGCAACGGCGAAACCGTGCAGATTGACGTCGACGACCTGTAAAGGAACCCGATGACCCAAATCGCGATCGACGCCGCATTTGACGGCGGCAATATTGAAGTGCTCGCTGTAGACGGAAACCACACTAGCTCGCGATCCGCAAAGATCACAGTTCTGAGTTTGCCCAGTGGTTCTATTTTCGCGTGACCGGCGCGTCAGGCGAAGAGCTTGACTTGAAGCTCACCGGCCTGAACCAATCCGCCTATCCCGGTGGATGGCCGAACTATGATGCCTGCGTTTCCGAAGATCGCGAATATTGGGCGCGCGCCGCCAGCAGCTTTGACCAAAGCGAAAGCGATGGCACACTAACCATCCGCTACACGCCAGCATCAAACACAGCTTGGTTTGCCTATTTCGCGCCCTATTCGATGGAACGGCATTATGATCTTGTAGCAGAGGCAGCCGCGAGCGAAGGAGTGAAACTCGAACGGCTGACCACAACCCTTGATGGACAAGCGTTGGATATGCTGACGATGGGCGAAGGCGACATGTCCGTGTGGCTCTATGCCCGCCAACATCCAGGTGAAACGCAGGCCGAATGGTGGATGGAGGGCGCGCTGGAATGCCTGACCGATCCGACCGATCCGGTCGCGCGGGCGCTGCGCAAACATTGCCGTTTGCATGTCGTACCAAACTGCAATCCCGATGGATCGCGGCGCGGTCATTTGCGCACCAATGCAGTGGGCAGCAATCTCAACCGCGAATGGGCTGAACCGAGCGCGGACAAATCTCCCGAAGTGCTCGCCATCCGCGCCAAGATGCACGAAACTGGCGTTGATTTCGCAATGGATGTGCATGGCGACGAAGCGATCCCGGCGGTGTTCCTTGCTGGCTTTGAGGGCATTCCAAGTTGGACCGATGAACAAGGCGACGCCTATTATCGTTATCAATCGATCCTAGACCGCCGCACCCCCGATTTTCAAACCAAGCTTGGCTATCCCAAAGCGCCGCCGGGCAAAGGCAATCTGGCAATGAGCACCAACTATGTCGCAGAGACATTCGGGGCCTGTGCGATGACACTCGAAATGCCGTACAAGGATCTCGCTGATTTCCCTGAGCCGGAGCAAGGTTGGTCTCCGGAACGCTGTAAGCTGCTGGCGCGGGATTGCTTGGCGGCCTTAGTCGAATGGATTGAAACATCGGACTAAGCCACTTTATCGACACAAGAATTTACATCATTTGCGTAAGTGTTCAGGTTCCGACCCGCGTGTGTGCTATAGAGTCTCCTGCATATGAACGGGGAGACTAACGTTATGGATAACGCCACTTCGCAACTCAATCGCCGCACCCTCTTGATCGGAGCGGGCGCTAGCGGCCTGCTCGCGGCATTGCCGGCCAGCGCTCACGCGCAGAACCTTGGCGGGCTGGGCCTGTCGTCTATCCTAGGCAAAGCGACCGACAGCGCGCTCGACAAGCTGGCTAAGCCCGGCGCTTTTACGACGACGAAGATATTCGCATCGGCCTGCCCATTCTTGGTTCAACCTCTAGCGGCGGATCAGGCGGCGGCCTGCTCGGCAATGTCTTTGGCGCCGTGCGCAATCTTGGAGTGATCCCCGGTCTGGACGGCATCATTCGCGGGATCAACGATGCCGCTGGCGACGCAGCTGGCGAAGCAAAGCCGATTTTCCGCGATGCCATCGACGGTCTGTCCTTCAGCGACGCTCCCGGCATCATCAAAGAGCAAGACGGCGGCACGCAATATCTGCGCAGCAGCTCCAACGATTCGCTGCACGCCAAACTGCAACCGCTGATCGACAGCGCATTGGAAAGCGCGGGCATTCACACGCAGATTGAAAAGCTTGCCGATACCAATTCGATTGTCCGCCAAGCCGGAATCAGCCGCGAGGGCGTCAACAAGTCCGTGACCGATCAGGGGCTGGACGGCATCTTCAGCTATGTCGGCAATGAAGAACGCAATTTCCGCAAGAACCCGATTGGCAATCTGGGTGGTGCTTTGGGCGACTTGCTCGGCCAATAGTCCGGCGTGACCCGGGCGTGCTCAAACGAGATGATCCGGCCCGAAAGCGTGAGGCAGCAACGCTGAAAGAGTAACGCTGCGCACGTCATTATTGCCCACGCACAGCACAATCGGGTCGGTTCCGCCCAAGCTCGCCAATTCATTCACGACCTGGCGGCATCGTCCACACGGGGTGATTGGCGAACCATCGCCTTTGTCCGATGGACCAACAACCGCAACCGCGACCAAGCCGCCGCGCCGCCCTTCGCCAAAGGCGCGTGCTACCGCTACGGTCTCTGCGCAAAGGGCGAGGCCGTAGCTGGCATTCTCTACGTTGGAACCGGTAATGACCGCGCCGTCATCGAACAGCAAAGCTGCACCCACCTGATAATCGGAATAGGGCGCATAGGCCTCGCTCGCTGCGGTTTGCGCCGCTGCGATCAGCGCTTTGGATTGTGCATCGCTTAAGCTCATCTTTGTACCACCACCCATTCCAACGGAGCTTCGGACGCCTCGCTTTCCATCTGAGAATTGGCGCTCCATAGCAACCACGGGCGCGGCGCGTAATCAGGCCGTGCGCGGTCGCGCATCAGCCACAAGTCGCGGTCCATCGTTCCAGCG
>CAZOLE010000270.1:0-3103 GCA_964580445.1 uncultured Porphyrobacter sp. | reverse complement strand
ACCAAATGGCGTGGTGGCAGGGGGTGTAGGGTCAATGTCGGAGCGACAAATCGGACCGTTCGGACCGCTCACCACATCAATCGCAGCGAAGAAGCGGTCTGTGATCACGCGGTTCGCGTCATTCACAGTCAAGTCGAAGCTACCGTAATTGACGCTGAATTCATAGTTCAAGTGATCGGTGATCTCTCCGCGAACGCCGCCAACAAAACGCCATGTCTCGGTTTCGTTGCGGTTACGATTTGGGCCCAGATCGATGGGGTCGCGCGTCAGGTAAAGCCCTTCCTCCACGCCATCGCCGAAGAACAACGGCGCTACGAATGGCTGCAATTCTGGCGTAATGAAGGGGTTGTCTGCCCGGATTGTCAGAAGGTCATAGAATGTGTTGGGCTGAGCCTGAAATTCGGCGTTGGTCGACACATATTTGCCTTCGAAGAACAAGGTCGCTGCTGGAGAAATCTCGTAAGTGAGATTGGCGTTGACCGAGTAGCGTTCTGTCTCAGGAATCAGTGAGTTGACATCAAAGTTGTTCTGAATGCCATCGCCGCCAAACTGGTTGAAGAGACCCGTGATCTGGCCGTCTTGAAAGACCGAGACACTGCCATCAGGGTTGATAACCGCGCAGCCGCCAGCAAGGCCAAATGCGCCGGGCTGGAATGTTGAGTTGAAGCCCACTGCGGATTCCAAGCAATCCGGAGTGCCATTACCGTTGATATCTGGACCATCGCTAAGGCCAATATCACCCGGCGCAACTACGCCGCCAGCCGATGACAGTGAGAAGCGCGGATCGCCTGCGATAAAGCGCCGCGGTGCGTTGACTGAACGGTCGATTAGCGCCTGTTCTGTCGGAGTAAGGGTAACTCCCGTAAGGTCAGTTGGGATTAGCCCACCAAGCACTGCGCCGGCCGCGATGAAGTTGGGAGTGTCGGTCGCGTTGAGCTCACCCGTTTGGAGCCGCAACGCCGGGTTGGCTTGGTCATCGAACAAGCCATTGTTGCGCGAGAAGTCGCGGTCGCCGAATTGCAGTTCTTCGCCATAGGCGTATTCGCCGGAGATGGTGAAGTTACCGCGCCCGTCCGCGAAATTGGTGCCCCAAGTGAGGTCGCCATTGATACGGAACGCGTCGCCTTCCGAGGAAAGGCCGGCTTGGACATTGCCTTGAAGCCCTTCGAAGTCATCGCGCAGCACGAAGTTGACAACACCTGTCACGGCGTCCGCACCATAGATTGATGATGCGCCGCCGGTCAGCGTCTCGACCCGCTCTATCAGTGCGGTCGGGATGGAGTTGATATCAACAGCCTGTTGGCCAGCAACACCTGCGACGTGGCGGCGGCCATTGACCAACACTAGCGTCCGGTTGGCGCCAAGCCCGCGCAAGTTCAGGACGGATTGCCCTGCCGCTAGGTCACCGGAGAAAACGCCATCAATTGACCCGTCGGAAGTGGTTGATGTCGACAATGCTGGAATGTCGCGCAGTACTTCTACCACATCAGAGGTGCCCGCTTGCGTTAGTTCTTCAGAACCGATTGAGATAACCGGTGCGGGCGAACCAATATTGGGGTCGCGTGCGATACGCGAGCCGACGACGACGATAGTTTGCTCTTCTTCGGCGGCTTCGTCTTGGTCCGGAAGGTCTTGCGCTTGCGCGGCAAATGGCATGGCGCTGACAGCGGCAAGGAGGGCGGCTTGTTTGGAAATTGAGAGGCGTTGCATCGAGACCATACCTTTTTGTTGCAATGCAGCATGGTCGCGACGCACCGGGGAAGTGTCAAGCGTCTTGCATTCTATGGGTTGCCATTTGATACCAGTTTGCGCAGCAATGTTGCAAAATTACCATGCTGACGAAATTTGCTAAGGTCGCGTGCTCATTCTTTAGGCGATGCCTGACTTGGACGTAGGCAATCATTCGCTTTTGTAGACCTCGCCCTGTTTCATCACGAAGGTGACACTTTCCAGAAGCGCAATGTCATCGAGCGGATTGCCTTCGATCGCGATGATGTCGGCCGATGCGCCAACGGCGATCACGCCGATCTGCCCTTTTTGCCCTAACGCCTCGGCTGCATTGGCGGTGGCAGCTCGCAAGGCTTCGGCGCTCGTCATGCCAAAGCGGACCATGCGCGAAAGCTGTTTGGCGTTGTCTCCATGGGGGTAGACCCCGGCATCGGTTCCGAACACCATCTTGACGCCCGCATCATGCGCCTTTTTGAAATTGTCGCGCTGAGTCTGACCCACGCGGCGCTCTTTTTCGAGGCTTTCGGGTAGAATGCCAGCGGCTTCACCTTCGCCAAGGATGAACTCGGTCACATAGATGTCCATAGAAAGATAAGCGCCATTATCGCGTGCGAGCTTGATGCCTTCATCATCAATGAAGCTGGCATGCTCGATTGTGTCGACACCGGCTTTCAAAGCGTTGATGATCCCTTCGGAGCCATGCGCGTGGCTGGCGACCTTTAATCCGTGGCTATGCGCTTCCTCGACTAGTGCGGTCAGCTCTTCGACGGTGTATTGCGGAGCGCCCACCTTGGTACCTTTGGACAAAACCCCGCCGGTTGAGCAGGTTTTGATAAGGTCCACGCCAAACTTGCGGTTCTTTCGAACGGCCGCCCGCGCGGCCCAAGGGCCATCGGCAACATTGTCGCCGCTTGCTTCATATTCTGGCGGGAGCAGATTGTTATCCGAGCAGTGGCCGCCGGTAATGCCGATGGGTGGGCCAGATACGAACAAGCGCGGGCCTGGTATATCACCTTCATTGATCGCATCGCGCAACGCGACATCGCCATACGAATCTGCGCCTACATTTCGAACCGTTGTGAAGCCCGCCATCAAAGTGGTCTGCGCGTTGACAACACCGGTTATCGCTGCGCGTTCGTCCGAAATGGCGAGGCTTCGATAGCCGTGCTCATCGGCGTCGCTTGTCAAATGGACATGCATGTCGATTAGGCCGGGCAGGATCGTTTTTCCCTCTAACCTAATGTAATCGGCGCTCTCATCTACTCGAGGGGTGCCGGTGGTCACCGCAACGATAACCCCGTCTTCGATCTCAATCACTGGGTCTACCACTAACCGCCCACGTTCGACATCGACTATCGCATCAGCGGTTAGGATG
>CAZOLE010000269.1:0-3109 GCA_964580445.1 uncultured Porphyrobacter sp. | reverse complement strand
ATCAATGCTCTTGGCGATGCCGGGATATTGCACCTTGATCGCGAGCTCATGACCATCGCGGGTCAGCGCTTTGTGCACCTGACCAATCGACGCAGCGGCAATCGGCCGTGGATTGAACCAGCGAAAGTTCTTTCGCCAGTCATTGCCCCAATGATCTTTCAAAACTCCATCAAGTTGTTTGGCGGGCATGAAGTTCGCCTGATCGCGCAGGGAAGCAAGGATTTCGGAAAGTTCAGGCGGCAAGAAGTCGCCCGAATCCATGCTGATCATCTGCCCCATTTTCATCGCCGCGCCGCGCAAATGCGACAAACGCTTTGTCATGCGCTTCACATTGCCAGGGGTGAGGATGAGGTCTTTGGCAGACAGAGACTCGCCACTCGTTAGCCTCCGTGCACCTTCGGCTGCCATGCCGCCGGCAACCCCCGTGACTAACCGTCCAAATGTGCCTACGCGCGCCAGACGCCCCGCAGGGACAGCTTTCTCACGAGCGCGGTCGGCTTTGCTCTTTGGAGTGTATTCGTCATCGGCCAAGTCGGGGAATCCTTGGGTGGAGTAGGGTGCAGCTTGAACGTTTTACGCCCTTACGCTGTTCTTAGCTAATGCAAAGCCCGCCATCGACGGGCAGGCATTGCCCGGTGATATAGTCACTGTGAGGCGACGCATAGAAAACCGCCAACCCCTCTAACCCAGCATGATCGCCGGGCCTTCGCAACGGAATGCGTTGTTCCATCCATTGGGCGAATTTGGGGTTCGCTTTGGCTGTAATGTCGGTTTCGTAATAACCAAACAGCAGCGCGTTTGCGGTGATTTGATAGCGCGCCAGTTCGAATGCCGCGCCGCGAGTAAGCCCATTCAACGCCGCCTTTGACGCCGCGTAGTCAGAGGACTTGTTCACTCCCATGATCGACTGACCAGAGGATGTCGCGATCAGCTTGCCGCCCGGCTCGCCATCCTTCGCTCGCGCAATCATATGCCGGGTGATATGCTTATAGGTTAGGGCAGGGCCGCGAGCGTTCACTTGCATAGTAGCATCCCACCCCTCGGCAGTGATGTCTGGTATCGGTGTGCCTGCACCGGAGATACCGGCATTGGCAAAGCACACATCAACTCGCGCAAACGCGGCTAATGTTGCTTCCAACGCAGCTTCGATTTGGTATTCCTGCGAGACGTCGCAAGCGAGCGCAATGGCTTTGCCCCCACCATACTCGGTCAGCTCAGCAAGCGCGTCTTTGTTCTTTTCCGCATTGCGCGCCCAGATCGCGACATTCGCGCCCGCTTTGATTAGCCCGCGCGCCATCGCAAGTCCCAAGCCGCCATTGCCGCCTGTGATAACGGCCACACGGCCGGAAAGATCGAAAAGGTTCATACGACAGGATTGGGGCATGCAAGGCCGCACCGCAAGCCTTTGATGCTTGGTTGCTTTAAGACGCAATCAGAGCGAGTGGCGCAAACCACTCGCTCTGACCACGGGGTACTATGGTTTAAAAGTCGATGATTGAGTGGAGAGTTCCGAAGACTATTTTCGGGTCGCTTGGATCAGTCGCTGTTGAAGGTCTTGAACGCAAACATTGTGCGTGGCTGCTAGGGGATCAGTAGAAGCGATCACTTTGGCGAGTTCGTGCAAAATTTGGGCAAGCAAATCGAGACCTTGCAGTTGCTCAAAATGCATGCTGATGACATGCGGGTCAACGCAAAGGGCTGCTCCAAGATCCTCAACTTTGTTGGCCCAATCCTCAAGCTCTTGACCAGCGCCCCGATACAATGCGGCAATAGATGCTTTGTCCTCGATCATGCGGCAAGATCAAGCTCATCGCCTGCCATCAACTCGGCAAGGTCGAGCACCATAACCATCTCATTTTCTAAAGGTGCAACCCCTTGAAGAAAAAAGTTTATTGGGTCGTTAGCCGAGGCTTCTGGTTGTTGAACGCTGGCCGCATCAATCGAGACTATATCGCTGACATTGTGGACGATTAGCCCGCGTGATTGTCCCTCGAAATCGGTAACAATTATCGGGTTTCGCGGTGTCGTTTGCGTTGGACCCCAGCCTAACCGGATAGAGAGATCAATAACCGGGAGCACCGCTCCGCGCAGATTTACGACACCAGCAACATAGTCAGGTACGCGTGGCAAGCGTGTGACCGGAGACCATGCGCGAATTTCACGGATGGCCATTATGTCGATGCCGAAAAGCTGGTCTGAAATACCAAAAGTGATCAGTTCGTGCCGCATTGCGTGGGTGTCCTTAAATCGCAGTCTAAATTCTTAGTGAGTAACGCGGCGAAGCGCAGTCGATAGCTTTTCTGCGTCAAATGGTTTGACAATCCAGCCGGTTGCACCTGCGTTGCGGGCACGCGCCTTCTTGTCATCAGAGCTTTCCGTAGTAAGGACAAGGATCGGACGATCAGCATGGAATACGCTGTCGCGAAGCTTTTCGATCAGGCCAAACCCATCCAGACGCGGCATATTGATGTCGGTGATGATCACATCCACTTCATTCGACGCAAGCCATTCAAAGGCCTCTTGTCCATCTTCGGCCTGTTCGACTTCAAAACCACGTGAAGTCAGCGCTCCAAGAAGAAGCGCCCGCATGCTTGCGCTGTCATCGACAGTAAGAACGCGGATGGGTGCAGTCATTTTCGTTTCCTTCCTAGTGGGCTCAAAATAGCTCGACGTTGCCAAGGTCGGATTTCGGCAAGCCTCTGGGTTTTTGCTTAGGCGCGGAATTGTTGGCGACTGTTCGACATCGCACTTGGCCATGAGCTGGGCGGAACTGGACGTGGCGGGCATGTGGACCTTCCAAGTCTTCAGAGACACATTGAATTCCTTCACGACTTAGAAATTCGCGTGCGAATGCCGCGTTTGTTGATCCAATCGAGCCCAGATCTGTGTTAATATTGGCCCCACCGAAAAGACGCCCCCGCATACGCGATTTGCTGGCGCCAAGTTTGAACATCTCGTTTATGAGAAGTTCCATCAAAAAGAGGCCGTAGTCCTTATCGAAGTCGCGGTTTGAGCTGCTTTTGGGAGGTTCAGCGAGCAGGAAATGGTTCATCCCGCCAACTCGGGCGGTCGGGTCGAACAAACAGGTCGAAACGCAGCTTCCCAAGAC
>CAZOLE010000268.1:0-3110 GCA_964580445.1 uncultured Porphyrobacter sp. | reverse complement strand
TATCAAAGTGGTCCGCGCCATGCGCATAGATATGATCGGCTGCATGAGCGAAGCTTGCACCTTCCCCGGCATGCACGTCCGGGAGAGACAGTACGCTGCTGAATAGGATCGCTAATACCGCGAGAAAAGGCAAAACCTTGCGTATCACTTCAATGAACATCTTAGAAACACGTGAAGATTTGTTCAAGTTTATATCAATCATGGGGCTTGGATGGCTGAAAATGCTCATAGTTGATCGTTCTCCCATCCACGCGCCGCCCATAGCCCTAGGCCGCCAAGTAATATCTCGATGAGAGCTTCACGCAGCGGTTGGACGGCAAGCACCTCGGCGCTCTCCATGAAAACAGCGGCAACTCTGCTTAATCCCACGCAGATAAAAACTGCGGCAGCAATCAGACTAAGCTGACGCGAAGAGAGGTTGATGCGCCCCCCAAGGATCAGCACAACGCCCATACCTATCTCGCCGCCTCCGATCATGGCGCGCATAGCCACCCGGGCAGATGGCTGGTCGAGCCCAATCGCATAGTAGCTCATGATTTCCGGCTGAATGAGCGTTGCTATTCCGAGCGCCAGAAAAATGCAGCCCGCAAAAGAAGGGTAAACACGGCCCAGGATTCGACAAAGATTGCTGATCACAGGAACCGCCATGTCTGGCGTTTATAGTCCAGATAGTCCTGACCGTATTGCTGCTCCAGCCATGGCTCTTCGAAGATAGGAGCGAGCAAATACATGGCCGCCCAGAGCGTCAATAATATCCAGACAAGCAACGCGTTGGCGAGCAGGCCCCAACCAATCATGCCAACCCATGTCGCAACGTAGACAGGGTTCCTGCTTATGCTGAACCAACCAGTGGTTTTCAGGCCGTGCTTTTCGCCAAAGGCATTGCGCCAGCCCATCTGGAACGTGATCCAGAATGCCAGAGCAAAGCCGACAACCAACAGCACTAGGCCCACAGTATATTGGAGCAAGGCATCAGAGGGAGCCACAGATTCAAAGTCGAGAAGGGAAAGGGCCAGCAATGGGTAAAGGAACAGCCGAAACAGCGCCATGAAGGTGCGGTGCTGCCAACTGTCCCCTGAAGGGGGAGGGAAGAACTGAAACTTTCCGCTCAAGACCGCAAAAATGGAGAGCCCGATTATCGCGCAAATCGAACTGGCCGCTAATCCGAACAAACTCCAAGAGACCCATGAAGGCAGGTCAATCATGTGCAGCACTCCTACAACCAGCGCCGCGTCTGTTTGCGGTAGGCTGTAAATGCGCTTCCGAAATTCTGCTCCAGAACTCGCTCTTCAGGGATTATCTGGAGGAGCGTGATAGAGAGGGCGTAAAGAATTGGCCCGCTGAATGCTGCGAGGTTTTGGAGGGCCAAGGCTCCACCCACAAGCACGAGCAGCATACCCAGATACATCGGGTTTCGGGTAAAGCGATAGAGGCCTGTTGTAACGAGTTGCTCGGCTTGCTCAGGCGTAATCGGATTTACCGTTGTGTTCGCCCTCCCAAACGATCGAACCGCCAAGAAAAGCACCAGCGCTCCAGCCGCAATGACGGGAACCGATAGCCAAAAGAGAGGCACTGATCCGTAAGCAAGCGCGGGCAGGTTTGTCGCCAGAATATAGCCAGCAAGGCCATAGAACGCGAACTGCATCAGGGGCGGGAAATACAGCTTTTTCTGTTTCTTGGATCGCTCTGAAATCTGGGTTTGAGGCATTTTCCGACTCGCTTGATTATGATTCGAATCAAGTGATACAGTCTACAGCGGCTGTAGGGGCAAGAGGGAAAAGCACACTCATATGAAACCAATGACAATTGGCCGTCTTTCAAGTGCGGCAAAGGTCAAAGTGACCACCATTCGATATTACGAAAGTATCGGCTTGATGGGCACGCCAGACCGCAGCGCAAGTGGGCAAAGGCTCTATGGCAGCGTCGATGTGGAACGCCTCTCATTTGTGAGGCATGCCCGCGAACTCGGCTTTTCGATGGACGCAATCAAAGACTTGATTGGATTGCAGACTGAACCAGACCAAGACTGCTCGGCAGTTGACACAATCGCTCAGAAGCAACTTGCCGAAGTTCAAAAGCGGCTGGCACAGCTAGAGGCTCTGGAACGCGAGCTGAAACGCATGATCGAAAATTGCAGGGGCGGTAAAGTCGGCGGATGCCAGGTCATGGCGGCGATCAATGACCACTCTGAATGCGAGACTGACAAGCACGAGCGCTTGAAGCCGCTTTGAAGTAAAGCCGTTCTCACATTTGTTAGAAGGCGCTCCCAGCGGTGACCTTGGGCTCTAAGCTAACGTCCGCAATTGGGTCAGGACTGGAATGACCGCGAGCTCGAGGCAAAGGCTAGTTGAGCTTACCTGCGATCCACTCGTCGAGGTCGTCCTCGGACCAAGCCACGGCATGCCCACCCAGTTGCACAGGCTTGGGGAACCTACCCTCACTCATCCAGCGATAGATCGTTGAACGGCCAAGCCCGACCCGGCTCATCACTTCTGGAAGACGAATGAGGCGTTTTACGCGGCGCGGCTCGTCCAGCCTTTTTCCTAAATGCTCACCCATGATGACTTCCTTCGGCCACTGCAAAGACCTCTCCGAGCAACACATCCTTTCGCTCAAGCTCATCAATATGATCAGACAGCAGCCGCGCAACACGGTGCGCAGTGCCTCTGGCCCAGCGGGGCCTTACATCTTGTAGCCGGCCCCCAAGCTCGCAGGCCAAGGCTATCGGCAGAGCGGTCAGGAAGTCTTCCAGAAACCGACCAATCTCGGTTCCCTGCCATTCTGCCGACTGATCGGCATCGGTGAGCAAGAACATCGACAGAGCTTGCTGCGGGCTAACGCCGCTGGCCTGGAGGATTCGAGCTGCTTCACCCAATGTCGCCGAACGCTTACCGTTGAGAACGCGTCGCAAGGCATCTTTGTGGACCTGCGCATCGCGCGCGATGTCACAGCGAGTGCGCCCGCTTGCTTTGACCGCCCCGATCAGCAGCCGTGCCAGATCAATTCGGGTCTGTTCTTCGGAAAACTGCACCATGTCGGTCATTGCCGATTCCTTTCTTCCTTGGGCTTTGGCCTCAGGAACGGGCTATCGATGTAGGAAGGGTGTAGGA
>CAZOLE010000267.1:0-3126 GCA_964580445.1 uncultured Porphyrobacter sp. | reverse complement strand
ATTTCAGGTACTTGAATTTTGGAGCGGGTGAAGGGAATCGAACCCTCGTCGTCAGCTTGGGAAGCTGCTGCTCTACCATTGAGCTACACCCGCGCCCGCGCGCTGATAAGTGCAATCTGCCTGCCGCACAAGCGGTCAGGAGGCAGGCTTATAGCTGATGGCACCGCGATCTTGGATCAGGCGCCCCCAATAAGCATCGAACGGATGGATCTCGCGCGTTTCGCCGCCTTTGGGCGTTACCATTGCGCGACCGTCATTGCTCCATTGGAACGCCCCGCCGATCAGGTTCATCGGCGCGTCTCCGGTCCATTGTTCAACAAGGTCCGCAACCCGCTCGGCCAAGATTGATGAGCGCACACCGACCGAGCAATAGAAGATCGCAGTTTTGCCTTTGAGCTGCTGGCCAAATCGCTCTTCGAACTCAGCGGCCCCAATGTCAGGGCTAACTTGAATAGCTCCAGCCAAGTGACTGACCTCAAACTCTTCGTTTTCGCGCACATCGAAGAGGATCACATCGCTAGGGCTAAGCTTCGCAAAATCATCCGCGGCTATATGCTCAACACCTTCATGGCTTGCTTCGATGCCAGCTTGAATCCGTTCCAGGTCGGAAGTTTGCCAGAACACCGCTCCGCCAATTCCAAGCATAGCCAAGAGCGCGACAGCGCCGCCGATTAGGAGGGGTTTCTTCACAGCGCGCTCTTTGTCTTCTTAGTTGTGGACGGGTTTGCGCCGGGTGATTTGAATGGCAGCATCAACGACCACCAAAGCGAGCTTGGCGCATTGTCCTGATGCTCAGCAAGGCCAATTGTCACCCCTTCATGGCCGTGTTCAGGCTGGCTTTGATAGGTACGAAACAATCGATCCCACAAAGACACGCAGAAGCCGTAATTGCTGTCGGTCTCGCGGTGGATGATCGAATGATGGACCCGGTGCATATCCGGCGTCACGATCAGCGCACGCAACCCTTTGTCCAACCAAAGTGGCAGTTTGACGTTGGAATGGTTGAACATTGCCGATGCGTTGAGGATCACTTCGAAAAGAAAGACCGCCACTGCAGCCGGCCCAAGCAAAACCACAACCGCTAGCTTGAATGCCATCGACAGAACAATCTCGACCGGGTGGAAACGCGCGCCTGTCGTCACATCGATATCCCGGTCAACATGGTGGACCTTGTGAACGCGCCACAGGATCGGGATTTTGTGCGAAGCAACGTGCTGCGCGTAAACCGCCACATCGAGCAGCATGATCGCCAGCACGATCTCCAGCCAGACAGGCAGGTCAATCAGGTTAAAGAACCCCCATCCGCGCGCTGCTGACCATAGCGCCACACCCACGGCGAGGATCGGGAAAACCAAGCGCACCACAATCGTGTCAATCACCACAAGCGCGCCATTGGTAAACCAGCGCTGAGAACGGGCTTGTGTGCGACGCTTGCGCGGAAAGAGCGCTTCGGCAAGCGCCATTGCAAGCAGCACCGACGCAAACACAGTGAGCCTTATTGCCCCTTCGCTAAGTCCAAAGAATTCCATCTAGAGATTGCTTCCCTTGCGCCGCTTTGCCCGATCTAGTCGCATATCGTCGAATACGCGCCACACCATACCGAGGATACGCGCCTCGCGTCCAGAGAACATCCGAACATACAGCTCTCATACGCTTCGGTTCCAAATCCGGCCTCAACGCTTGTCACTTTTAGCAGGCCATCTTCCCTTGCCAGTTTGACACTTCCCCGGCAATTGGAGGCGCAATTCCAATGGAGAATCCCGCAATGCGCCAAGTTGACCATTTTCTCGTAGGCAGCTCGCCTGCCCCGGCTCGCAAGCACCAGATCTGGAACCCTTCGACAGGCGAAGTGCAAGCCGAGGTAGCGCTTGGCGATGCGGCTTTGCTTGAGAAAGCAGTTGCGACGGCTAAAGAAGTCCAGCCGGCATGGGCTGCAGCCAACCCGCAAAAGCGCGCGCGGGTGATGTTCAAGTTCAAAGAGCTGGTCGAAGCTAATATGCAATCGCTGGCAGAACTGCTTTCGAGCGAACACGGTAAAGTCGTCGACGATGCCAAAGGCGATGTGCAACGTGGGCTTGAAGTGATCGAATACGCTTGTGGTATCCCGCAAGTATTGAAAGGCGAATACACCCAAGGCGCCGGCCCCGGCATTGATGTTTATTCGGTGCGTCAACCACTTGGTATCGGCGCCGGGATTACGCCGTTTAACTTTCCAGCGATGATCCCGATGTGGATGTTCGGTATGGCCATCGCGGCCGGCAACGCGTTTATCCTCAAGCCGTCTGAGCGGGATCCATCTGTGCCTATTCGCTTGGCGGAATTGTTTGTCGAAGCGGGCGCACCCGAAGGGCTGCTTCAGGTAATTCACGGCGACAAGGAAATGGTCGACGCGATCCTCGACCACCCTGACATCCCTGCGATCAGCTTTGTCGGATCGTCGGATATCGCGCACTACATCTATCGGCGCGGAGCGGATAATGGCAAACGAGTCCAGGCCTTTGGCGGCGCGAAGAATCACGGAATTGTGATGCCTGATGCTGATCTGGATCAAGTGGTTGGCGATCTTGCGGGCGCAGCCTTTGGCTCTGCGGGTGAGCGGTGCATGGCCCTCCCCGTCGTGGTGCCAGTGGGCGACGACACTGCGGACCGGCTTCGCGAAAAGCTGATCCCGGCAATCAACGCGCTGCGCATTGGCGTCTCAACCGATCCCGATGCGCATTACGGCCCGGTCGTAACCCCTGAGCACAAAGCACGGATCGAAGGCTGGATCGACACCGCTGAGCAAGAAGGCGCGGAGATTGTCGTGGATGGGCGCGGCTATACGTTGCAAGGTCACGAGAATGGCTTCTTCGTCGGCCCGACCTTGATCGACAATGTGACACCTACAATGTCGAGCTATCAGGAAGAGATTTTTGGACCTGTGCTTCAAATCGTGCGGGCAAAAGACTTCGAAGATGCGGTGCGCCTGCCCAGCGAACACCAATATGGCAATGGCGTCGCGATTTTCACTCGCAACGGCCATGCCGCGCGCGAATTTGCGAGCCGCGTCAATGTCGGGATGGTGGGCATCAATGTACCGATTCCGGTCCCGGTCGCCTATCACAGCTTTGGCGGATGGAAGCGCTC
>CAZOLE010000266.1:0-3127 GCA_964580445.1 uncultured Porphyrobacter sp. | reverse complement strand
CCTCTGGAGTGGGCTCGCGACCTTCTTCGTGCAGGAACTGACGCGAGGTGCGAACGAGTTTGTTGATCGTCTCGATCATATGGACCGGGATACGGATCGTGCGCGCTTGGTCCGCGATAGAGCGGGTGATCGCTTGCCGGATCCACCACGTCGCATAGGTCGAGAATTTGTAGCCGCGGCGATATTCAAATTTATCAACCGCCTTCATCAGGCCGATATTGCCTTCTTGAATAAGGTCGAGGAATTGCAGGCCGCGGTTGGTGTATTTCTTCGCGATAGAAATCACGAGGCGTAGATTGGCTTCCACCATCTCACGCTTGGCGATCCGCGCTTCGCGCTCGCCTTTTTGTACCATGTTGACGATCCGGCGGAATTCCGGGAGCGCCATACCGGTTTGCGCAGCAATATCGGTGATTTCGGTGCGGATACGTTCAATTGCGGCTGCTTCTTTGTCAGCGAAAGCGGCCCATTTCTTATCCTTCTTCGCGTTCGCCGCGATCCAGCTATCGTCTAGCTCATTGCCGACATAGCTTTTCAGGAAGTCGATGCGCTTAACTTTGTGGCGTTCGGCAAGGCGCAGCATTTGACCGCCCAGAGCGGTCAAACGACGGTTAAAGGCATAGAGATTGTCGACCAGAAATTCGATCTTGGTTGCGTGGAATTGCATCGATTCCACTTCGCCGGTCAGCTCCTCACCAAGGTTTTCGTATTTCTTCTCTTTAGCCTTTGGAAATTCATTGCCAGCCGCAAGCGTTTCAACGCGCTCAGCTTGCAGTTTCTCAAAGCTTTTGAAGAGTTTGGTGATCCGTGCAAAGCGCTCAATCGCGTCAGGCTTAAGCGTGGCTTCCATCTGCGCGAGTGAAAGAGTGTTGTCCTCCTCCTCTTCCTCTTCGCGCTTGTTCTCGCCCTCTTCGCCTTCCTCGCCTTCCTCACCTTCTTCTTTGTGGTCTTCGACCTCATCGTCGTCGCGAATGGTCGGGCCTGCGGTCTCTTCTGAGATTTCGCCGTTTTCGGCTTCCTCGTTTTCCTCCTCCATCTTGTCTGGTGGAGGTTCTTTGGAAAGCATCGCATCCAAATCGAGGATTTCGCGCAGTTGCATGTCTTCGGCGTTCAGAGCTTCAGACCATTGGATGATGGCGTGGAAGGTAATTGGACTTTCACAAAGGCCCATGATCATCATGTCGCGGCCAGCTTCGATCCGCTTGGCAATTGCGATTTCGCCTTCGCGGCTGAGCAGCTCAACAGCGCCCATTTCACGCAAATACATGCGGACCGGATCATCGGTGCGCTCACCTGTTCCGGTTTTCTTAACTGCCGGCTTTGTGTCTTTCTTGGTGTCTTTCTTTTCCTCGCCAACCGACATTTCTTCGACTTCAGCTTCAGCTTCCGCCTCAGCCTCGGCCTCTTCGTCATTCTCGACGATCTGCACGCCCATTTCCGATAGGGCGGTTTGGATGTCCTCGATTTGATCGGGGCTCATCTCGCCCGAAGGCAAAGCTTCGTTGAGCTCATCATAGGTGATGTAGCCCTTCTTCTTTGCCTTGGTCATCAGCTTCTTAACCGCAGCCTCATTGAGGTCGATCAAGGGAGCGTCTTCTTTATCTTGCGTCTTAGCTTTCGAGGCCATGTAAGTCCGTCAATCTGTTTGCAGGTCGCCTTCGGGTTCGCCCGTTGACGCCGATGTTAACTCTGTGTCCCGTGCTGCCGAAGCAGCCTTTTTGCGCCCAAAGGCTTTCAAGCGCTCATCTACTGAAGAAAGCTGTTCTCGCAAGCGTGCCTGTTCAGCAAAACACCCTTCCGGGTCTTCATCGAACCGCGCAACCGTCGCCGCCATAGCAGCTTCGAGCGCTGGTTTGAGGGCCAGCAGCGATACAGCTTCGGCCAAATCCTCGCGCGCTTCACTCGGTGGCGTGCCTTCTCGGAGGAAGGCGTAACGATAATCGTCCGGTGGGGCGGGTAGGCCGTGCGATTCGAATATGGCTGTGTTTTCCTGCGAATCAAGCCCTTCAGACAGTTCTATCAGCGATTCTATTGCAGGTGCGGCATGTGGGTCGGCCTTTGCGAGCCGAATAAGAGCTTCTCCATGCCGTTCAATCTGGTCTGGATGCCGGGTCAATCCCGCAATCACTGCATTTAGAAGGTTGCTCCGCCCACCGCCCGAAATGATCCGTTGAAGCGCGCTGAGTGCATCGCTGGAAAGGCGAGTGGCGGTTGGTTTTCCGGGTTTCCAGTACCCGCGTTGCCCATTGCCTCTTGGTTGGCGCGGAGGATAGGCAAAGGCGGAAAATCGATCGAGCAATTCGCGCCGGTAAAGAGAACGAATATCACTGTCTTGGATTGTATCCACATGCGCCATCACCCGGGCCTTTAGCCCTGCTTTGGACTCCGGGCTGTTTAATGGCTGCGCGTCGCGCTCAAATTCCCACAAGGCTTCCAGCAAGGGCTTTGCCTCGCTGAGCAGTTTTTCCATCGCACCAGCGCCGCGTTCCTTTATGAGGTCGTCTGGGTCCATGCCGGATGGGAGCCTAACGATGCTGAGCGAGCGCATTGGTGCGAGCAGCGGAAGCGCGCGCGAAACTGCCCGCATAGCTGCGCGTTGTCCCGCAGCATCTCCATCAAAACACAACACCGGCACTTCAACCATGCGCCACAGCATTTCCATCTGCATTTCGGTGAGCGCTGTCCCCAGCGGCGCGACCGCATCAGCAAACCCTGCCTGCGCTAGCGCGACCACATCCATATAGCCTTCGACCACGATAACACGGCCAGATTGCCGCGAAGCAGGCGCTGCGCGATGCAGATTGTAGAGCGTGCGGCCCTTATCAAAGAGCGGCGTGTCGGGGGAGTTGAGATACTTCGCGACCCCATCGCGAGAATCCATAATGCGTCCGCCAAAGGCGATCACCCGGCCGCGCGCATCTTGGATGGGCAGCATGACACGGCCCCGAAACCGATCATAGGTGGTGCCATCGTCGGTCTTAATCCGCATACCGCTTTCGACAAGCATACGGTTATCAAACCGCGCTAGTGCACGGTTCAGCGCCTGTTTGCTTTCAGGGGCAAAACCGAAGCCGAATTCCTGCAAAACTTCCGGCTTCAACCCGCGTGCATTGAGGTACTGCATTGC
>CAZOLE010000265.1:0-3133 GCA_964580445.1 uncultured Porphyrobacter sp. | reverse complement strand
ATTCACCCCACCTTAAACGGCACCGCGCCCAAATCGCCGAGACCAACAGTCCCGCCAGCCATGCCCAGCATTCGGTCGAGGCTCTCCTTGGCCTTCAAGCGCATGCCTTCTTCGATCTCGATACGCGGTTCCAGATCGCGCAGAGCGGTGTACATCTTCTCCATCGTGTTGAGCGCCATATAGGGGCAGATATTGCACGAGCAATTTCCGTCCGCGCCTGGCGCGCCGATAAAGGTTTTCTCGGGCAGAGCCTTTTCCATCTGGTGCATGATGTGCGGCTCAGTCGCGACGATCAGAGTGTCGCCTTCGAAGGCTTGCGCGAATTTCAGAATGCCGCTGGTCGAGCCAACATAATCGGCGTGGTCGATGATCGTTGGCGGGCATTCCGGGTGCGCGGCAATCGGGGCATCCGGGTGCTGTTCTTTGAGCTTCAGCAGCTCGGTCTCGCTAAACGCCTCGTGCACGATGCACACGCCCGGCCATAGCAGCATTTCGCGGTCAAATTTGCGCGCCAGCCACCCGCCAAGGTGACGGTCTGGGCCAAAGATGATCTTCTGATCCTCTGGGATTTGCGCAAGGATCGTTTCCGCGCTGGAGCTCGTTACGATCACGTCAGACAGCGCCTTCACCTCGGTGGAACAATTGATGTAGGTCAGCGCAATGTGGTCTGGATGCGCTTCGCGAAAGGCTTTGAATTTCTCCGGTGGACAGGAATCCTCTAAGCTGCATCCCGCATCCATATCTGGCAGAATAACGGTCTTTTCCGGCGAGAGGATCTTGGCCGTATCCGCCATGAACTTGACCCCACAAAACAAGATCACATCCGCATCGGTGTCCGCCGCTTTGCGCGACAATTCCAAGCTATCTCCAACGAAATCGGCAATATCCTGAATATCGGGAGTTTGATAATAGTGCGCGAGGATCACCGCATTGCGTGTCTTTCGCAGCCGGTCAATCTCAGCAAGCAGATCATCACCGCTAGGAATTTTCGTCTCAATGCTCATAGTCTTACCCTGATAGTCGTGTTGCCAGCGATGTAAGCAAGGCCGTTGCATTTTGCGAGCAATTTGCTGCGGCGATATGCTATCGAGCGTTACACGGGAGGGGGAAGCCTATGTATAAACTGAATCTGAGCGAGGCATATTGTCCTGCACAGGCGGATACCGAATACCGCGAACGCACGATTGATGCGATGTTGCGGGAGCGAGTGAAGGCGCACCCTGAGGCAATGGCGCTTCGCGAAATGCTCGCCGATGGCAGTATTGGCCGCGAATGGACCTATGCTGAGTTGCTCGCGGATGCGGAACGCGCGGGCAGGGCGCTGGCATCGCGTCATTCCGCTGGAACCCGCATCGCGATTATGGGCGGCAATTGCCCCGAGTGGATTTTGGTCCAATTGGGCGCGGCGATGGCTGGACTGACGATTGTCACGGTCAACCCTTCCTTCATCGCGCGAGAAGTGCGTTATGTGCTGGAGCAATCGGGGGCCGCAGCGGTCTATTATCAACCAAATGTGCGCGGTTCTGCCCTGCGTCCGATCGTCGATGAGGCGGCCGCGGGATTGCCTGCGTCAGACTATATGATTGATATCGAGGATCATGGCGACCTGTTCGCAGGCGAAAATGACGGTGCTCTGCGCGAAACGAACCCGCGCGATATCTGCATGATCCAATACACATCGGGCACAACTGGCTTTCCCAAAGGCGTGTTGCTGCACCAACATGGCCTTGTTCAGAGCAATAACGACGTGTTCGCGCGGTGGGGCCTTTCTGAAGGGCAAACCGTGACCTGTCCGTTCCCGCTGTTTCACACTGCTGGCAGCGCGGTCTGCGTGCTGGGTGTGCTCGCGAACGGGGCGACGTTGTTGCTCGTATCGGTGTTTGACCCGGTCGCGGTTGCAAAGGCGATCGAGCGCGAGAATCCCGAAGTTTTGGGCGGCGTTTCCACCATGATCTTCGCGATAATCGAAGCGGCAAAGGCGACGGGCACTGACCTTTCCAGCGTCCAAACCGTCGTCAGCGGCGGGGCGATGGTGCCCCCGGAACTAAACCGCGCTGCACAAGAGACCTTCGGCGTGCCGATCCTGATCGTCTATGGTCAGACCGAAACCTCACCCGCAATCACCGCCGCATGGCCGACTGATACAGGTGAGGAGTTGTTAGAGACCATCGGGCAACCGTGTTCGCATATGGAAGTCTCGATCCGTTCGCCCAATGACAATTCCGTTTGTGCGGTCGATGAGCAGGGTGAGATCTGTATGCGCGGCTTTAATATGATGGTCGGCTATAACGATAACCCGCAAGCGACGGCGGAGACGATTGACGCCGACGGCTGGCTGCACACCGGTGATCTGGGCTCGATGAGCGCGCGCGGCTATGTAAAGATTACGGGCCGTGTGAAAGAGATGATCATTCGCGGAGGCGAAAACCTGTTTCCAGCGGAGATTGAAGCGGCGCTGCTGGAGCATCCCGCTTTGGCCGAAGTCGCGATTGCGGGTGTGCCGGATGAGAAATGGGGCGAGATTGTTGCGGCGTTCCTGCGGCTGGCAGAAGGGGCTGAGCGGCCTTCGGATGACGACCTAAAAGCCTTTATCCGCGAGCGCCTTTCCCCACAAAAGACGCCTGCGCATTGGGTCTGGATGAAGGAATTCCCGCTGACGGGTTCAGGAAAAATCCAGAAGTTTCAACTCGCAGAGAGCTTTGCGAAAGGAGAGTTGGGGTAGGGCGTTGGTTGTGAAAATCAAAACAGGGCAGCGGCGGATTATTGAATATCTGCGCTTACCGATCAGCCAAGCGATGAGCGAAGCGGGGAGAGAGCGGTGAAATTCCTTAACATCTTGACGTTTGGCGTTGCTGTCGGAGCATTAATGCTTGGGTCTTGTTCTGAGCGGTCCGACGGAAACCAAGTCCAGTCTGAGGCTCCGCCGGCACCAGTTCGGAAAGTAAGTGTGCAGAGTAATGCTGCTCGCGAAGCCCAAACTGAGTGCAAGCGACCTGGTCTTATCATTTCGCCGGAATTCCCAAATTCTCTGACTACATTGTCAATGTCTTGGGGTGAGCGTGGCTTAGAAGTCGAATCATGGGAAAGTGCTCTTGAGCGACCTCTTTCAGATACTGAGAAGTTACTGTTGGAA
>CAZOLE010000264.1:0-3134 GCA_964580445.1 uncultured Porphyrobacter sp. | reverse complement strand
GTGCGCGATTTGGGGTCACGCACCGACCAAGTGACGCAAATGCTGCGCCGAGCGACCGCCGAAGGGGTGGTTCCCGGCCCGCGTGTAATTACTAGCGCTCGCACGATCAGCATCGTCGGCGGGCATGGTGACACAAATGGCTTTCACAAACATGTGAACGATGTGCTCGATTCTGGCTTCACATGCACTGGCCCGGTAAAATGCTCTGAAAAAGTGCGTGAAGCGTCCAAATATGGTGCTGACCTAATCAAAATCACCGCAACCGGCGGGGTGCTCAGCCAACAAGGGCGCGGGCTGGAAGCGCACTTTACCGACGAAGAAATGCGCGCGATTGTCGAAACTGCGGAGCTGCTTGGGATGAAAGTCGCAGCGCACGCTCACGGTGCGCGCGGGATTGAAGCAGCGGCCAATGCGGGCGTTCACACGATTGAGCATGGAACTTACATTGATGAGCAAGCAGCCAAGGCGATGAACGCCAATGGCACGACGCTTGTCCCCACTTTGATGGCGTTTGAAGGTATCAAGAAGAACCTTGGCAAAGGCTTCTACACCCCTGTTGTCGAAGCGAAGATTCGTGAAGTGGCCAAGATCGCGGGCACGATCGTTGAACGTTCGCGCGGCTACGGCGTCAAAATCGCGTTTGGCACGGATGCTGGCGTCTTCCCGCATGGAGAGAATGCCGGTGAGTTCGCGCTGATGGTCAAAGGCGGCATGTCAAACCGCGAAGCCTTGGCCTCAGCGACCACCGTTGCGGCTGAGATCGTCGGGATGGAGGACGAGATTGGCCGCATCGCGCCGGGATTTTCAGCGGACCTTATCGCGGTCGATGGCAATCCGTTCGAGAATGTGCGCGTGCTCGAAGATGTGAAGTTTGTAATGGTGCGCGGGCGCGTGATTGAGTGAGTGGTCTTGCGCTCTTAAGTGCCGCAGTGCTGGTGGCTTCGCCAGCTCCGCAATGCGTGCGCGAATTGGTGGTCTTGGGCGCTGGGCAAGACGCAGGCGCCCCTCAAATCGGGAATGCCGATGATACAGGGCCAGTGCTTTATCCCTCGTCCATAGCGGTGGTTGATCGCGAAAACGGGCGGCGATACCTATTCGATGCGACACCTGCGATCACACAGCAGGTTGCGCTGCTCGACGCGATTGAGCCGCCGAAATCGGGGCTTGGGATTGATGGTGTTTTCCTGACCCACGCGCATATCGGGCACTATCTAGGGCTTGCGTATCTAGGCCTCGAAGCGGCTGGAGCGAACGGGGTTACCGTCTATGCGATGCCGCGCATGGCTGCGTTTCTGCGCGAAAACGGTCCGTGGAGCCAGTTGGTTGAACTCGGCAATATCGAGATCACTGAGATGATCCAGAGCAAATCAAAAATGCTATCGAGCGGTTTCAAAGTGCTGCCTATCCGAGTGCCGCATCGCGACGAATATTCCGAAACGGTCGGCTTCTTCCTCAAGACACCTGAGAAGAGCACGATTTACATGCCAGATCTCGACAGTTGGGATGAACTGGAAGCGATGGGAGAATATTCGCTAGAAGGTCTCGTTGAGCAGGCAGACTACCTGTTTATTGATGCGAGTTTTTGGGACGACAATGAGCTCAAGGGTCGCGATATGAGCGCGATCCCACATCCGCGCGTCAAAGCTACGATGGAGCGGCTTTCAGGCCTTCCTGCCAATGACCGCGCAAAGGTGCACTTCATCCATTACAACCACACCAATCCGATCCGCGATCCTGACAGCGCGCAAAGCCGTGAGGTGATCGAACGCGGGTTCAAGGTTGCGCGGCGCGGGGACCGGGTATGCCTGTCCGAATAAGCGTGTATCCAAAGCCCATGCAATGCGCTCGCAATTGAAAGAGGAAAACCAATGAAACTCGCTTCCAACGCTTCTTTTGCTGTCATGATCTTTGCGCTCGGTATAACCGGATGCAGCGCGCCAGAAACACGGGCTCCTTCTGACGCAGGTAGCATCAGCTCCGCTGAAACCGGGACGGTAACATCAATCCGAAACGCCGGAGCGATTGCGGAACTTGGCGAGGGCGAAGATGCAATCAAAGTGCTGTTTGACCCACTTTACGACAATCACTTTGGCTCGCTTGCCGAGTTGGACGATGCTCTGATTGAGAAAATTGTCTTGGGCAAAGCGCCCTATGACGGGGTTTCCGCTGTGTTTGTCAGCCATGCGCATGGCGATCACTTCTCCGCGCGTCATCTCAGTCGGTTGCTCGCCGCACAACCGGAAGTGACCTTGGTCGCGCCTGAGCCTGCGATTGCCGCGATGCGCAAGGTGTCGGAATGGCAAGATGGGTTCGCCGACCGCGTTCGTGCGATCACTTTGGAAAATGGCCAAGCGGCTGAAACTTTCACCATTGCAGACGCAACAGTCGAGGCCTTCCGGTCCCCACATGCCGGCTGGCCGGAGCGCCATAAGACAGTCCACAACCTCACCTTTCGGGTAAGCGCTTCAACCGGGTCAGACGGAGCGCAACGCGTGATGCATTTGGGCGACGCCGATCCGGGTGTGGAATTCTTCGCGCCGCATAAGCGGTTTCTGGAAAGCAAGCGTACCGGCTTGGCATTGGTCCCGTTCTGGTTCTTTCGCGAAGAGAACAAAGACGCTCTGATTGGCTCGGTCTTAAATGCGGAAAGTGTGACGGGGATCCATGTCCCACAAGAGACCCCGGGATGGCTTGGCGAGAGCGACCATTCGCATTTTACCGCAGAAGGTCAGAGGGCGGATGTTCCCACCACGCGCTAAATTCTTGTGAATAGGCCGGGGTCAATCGCAATGTGCTAAAGACCCCGGCAGCAATTCAATTAGAACCCAAATGCAACGCCTACACGCCCACCGGTGCTGTCGGGCGCAGTCGAGCCAGCGACGCCAGCGGAGACATAAATTTTCTCCGCCAGTCTCGCCGAGATCGAACCAGCAAAGCCTTGTTCGCCTTGGAATGTCGATGCGTTCAAGCTGAACGAAACCGTGCTATCTGGCACAATCAACTGACCACCAAGCGCCATGGATGCTGCGATGCCGCCGGTCAGGCGCTCTTCAACATCTTGAAGTTGGAACTCTAGGCCAGAAACCCGGTTGTCGAGCGCGAGGACGCTATTCGAGAGACCGTCGAACTGCACT
>CAZOLE010000263.1:0-3135 GCA_964580445.1 uncultured Porphyrobacter sp. | reverse complement strand
CCCATGCAGATGCTAGGTTGCTGATAGAGCGTGATGGCGGCCTCACATCTGAGCGAGGGGAGGCGGCGCGGATGTTGCTATACCTGTTTGAGCGTGATTGGGGCGTACAGCTATTGCGCGGTGGTTAGCGCAGGCGCTCCACCAAAGCCTCAGCAGCGGCGCTCACATCCTCCCACGTTTCGTCGAACCTGTCTTCGCCATCGTAATAAGGGTCGGAAATCGCCGCTCCCTCACGCCCCGATACGACATCCATCAGCAGTGAGATTTCCGCGCTCGCATCCGCTGGAGCAACCGCGCGGATATTGGCAAGGTTGCTGTGATCCATCGCGAAAATATGCGTGAAGCGGTTGAAGTCACCTGCGCACAATTGGCGGCCTTGTAAGCCGTTAATGTCGATCCCGTGATCGGCTGCGGTGGCGATGGATCGCGGGTCCGGCGGCGAGCCAACATGGAACCCCGCCGTTCCGCAGCTATCGATCTCTACTTCCCAACCGGCTTGCTCAGCGGCTGCACGCATCGCCGCCTCGGCAAGTGGACTGCGGCAAATATTGCCGAGACAAACGAATAGGAGAGCTGGCTTGGTCATATCGCGCAAGACCCTACTGGACCGCGCGCGGTCAAGGCAATATGCCTTGTGCATTGAGGAGACATCCATGCGCTTGCTTATCACCGCTGCTGCTGCCGCTTTCACCGTCTTTGCTGCTCCTTCATGGGCTGGCCCGGTTGAGGATTACGAGGCTTTGCGCGAGGAGGTTTGGCAAGCGACACTAGATGGCTCGCCGCAATTGGCGACCAGCGTTGGGGACCGGCGCGGCGACGGATTGCTTGGGGACTTGTCTCTGGCGCAGTATGAGCGCGATGTTGAGGAGGCCCGTGCGCATCTCGCACGGTTGGGTGCGATTGATGAAGACGCGCTACCCGTTGATCTCCAGATTGATTATGCGGTTTTGCAAAGCAGCCTTGAGGATTTTGTTGCGGCCTCTGAGCATGACCACACAAAGTTCATTCTCTTCACAAATCGTGGCGGCTGGTTCTCTGGTTTTGCATCGCTGCCTTATCGTTCGCCGCTGTTCACAAAGGCCGATTACGAAAGTTACATTGGGCGGTTGGAGCGCTTTAAGACCTTCAACGAGCAAGGCATTGCCCGTAGCCGCGAAGCAGTCGCGCGCGGGCTAACGCAGCCATGCGAGCCGATGCAGGGTTTCGAAAGGCGGATTGAGCAGCAGACAGTAAACACTCCGCAAGAATCGGCTTTTTGGCAGCCATTTGCAGGTGAAAAGCCTTCCTCGATTTCGGAAGATGATTGGGCTGCGCTGAAAGCGCGCGCATCCAACGCCATCGATACATCAGTGCTGCCAGCCTATGCTGACTTCCTCAAATTCTATTCTAAGGAATACGCGCCAAAGTGTCGCAAAGGCACGCCGGGCATTTCAGCTACGCCGGGTGGAACGGCATACTACGCTTACCGGGTGAAGAGCTTTACCACGACCGATATGACACCCGATGAAGTGCACAATCTGGGCTTGTCCGAGGTTGCGCGCATCCGCGCAGAAATGGTGGAAGTGGCGGCGTCGGCTGGATTCGATACTCGCGAGGCGTTCATTGAGCATCTGCGCACTGACCCGCAATATTACATGACCGATGCGGACGATTATTTGGCTTACACACAGGCGTTGGCCAAGCACATTGATGGCTTTATGCCAAAGCTGTTCGGCAAGCTTCCGCGCCAACCTTACACTGTGCAGCCGATCCCCGCCGCAAACGCCGTCGGGAACACGACTGCCTATTATGAGCCGGGTTCTTTGGAGACCGGCGCTGCGGGCATTTATCGTCTGAACACCACCGAATTGGACCAGCGCCCGCTTTGGGAATTGCCCGCTTTGGGAGTGCACGAGGCGGTGCCGGGGCATCACCACCAGATCGCTTTGCAGCAGGAATTGGACATCCACCCGCTGCGCGCCAACGGCACCTTCTTCACCGCCTTTGTTGAAGGGTGGGGCCTGTATTCCGAACGTCTCGGCATTGAGATGGGCCTGTATGATACGCCTGCCAAACAGATGGGGCGGCTATCTTATGAAATGTGGCGCGCGACCCGGTTGGTGGTGGACACCGGACTGCATTCCAAAGGCTGGTCCAAACAGCAAGCGGTTGATTACATGCTCGACAACACCGCTCTTACTGCGGCGAATGTCGATGCAGAGGTGAACCGCTATATGACGTGGCCAGGGCAGGCTTTGGCCTACAAGATAGGAGAGTTGAAAATTCGCGAGCTGCGCCAGCGGGCTGAAGACAGGCTGGGCGCGGATTTCGACCTGCGCGATTTTCACGATACGGTTTTGGAGAACGGTGCGATCCCGCTTTCCGTGCTCGAAGCGCATGTGGATCGCTGGATCGCGAAAACGGCTGAATCGCTAACCGCCGAAACTGCGACGGCTGACTAACCTGCAACAACCATCGGCTCTGTGTTCGCCAACACATCATCCACGATCCGGCGGACATTGACCTTAGCTTTTAGCTTTGCGCCGAGCAGGGCAGTGCCACTGACCTTGCGTTGAATGAAAATGGTTTCAACCGGCGGCAGTGACCATGTCGCTTTGTTTTTGGCGATTGCCATGCCTTCATCGCGCAGCAGCGGGACGAAAGCGCGGTCGCCAAAGTCAAACGGCGCATCTTGGCTCATCTCATCCATGATTATGTTCATCATCCGCTCGACCCGCTCGGGATACTTCTCCATCACAACCGGTGCCATAAAACCGGCGTCGATTGCGGCATTGAGCACTTTGTCGCCTTCACCATCAAGCCCTGCGTTGAGCAGCGTTCGATAGGTGTTGGCGGTTGCCGGATCGACAGGACGGCATGCGCCGAAGTCCAACAGTACAATCTCACCTGTCTCGCGGCGATATTGGAAGTTTGCGAAGTTGGGATCGGTCTGCATCACGCCCAGCTCAAACAATTCGCGAGCAACCAATCGGATCATCCGCGCAAACACTTGATCGCGGCGCTCTTCGGGTTCGTTTGCAAGTTCCTCGATAGAGACGCCCGGTTCATAACTCATCGCAAGAATATGATCGCGCGTGAGGTCTTCGTGTAGCTCTGGCACGACGAACCCTTCTTCGCCGGCCAACTTCTCACGAT
>CAZOLE010000262.1:0-3142 GCA_964580445.1 uncultured Porphyrobacter sp. | reverse complement strand
CACCGAAGTCGTCGCCATATTTGGCCACGGCTGGCTCTGCGTTCTGCACCAGTTTTAGCTCAGTCGCGATCCAGCTGTCACGTACCGCCGCATCATAATCCATCAACTCGGTTTTCTCATGGCCGCCTGCGATAGCCGCCGCGATGCTCTCCGCAGCCAGCATCCCGCTCTTCATAGCGGTGTGGCTGCCTTTGATGCGTGGCACATTCACGAATCCAGCCGAGCAGCCGACCAACGCACCGCCGGGGAAAGCGAGTTTAGGCACAGACTGCCAGCCGCCTTCATTGATAACCCGGGCACCGTAAGACACGCGTTTGCCACCTTCGAGATAGGCTTTGATCTCAGGGTGAGTCTTCCAGCGTTGGAACTCCTGATAAGGAGAGACCCAAGGGTTCTTGTAATCAAGCGCAGTGACAAAGCCGAGTGCGACCTGACCATTAGCTTGGTGGTAGAAGAAGCCCCCGCCCCAAGTGCCGCTTTCACTCAGAGGCCAGCCTTGCGTGTGAATCACCCGGCCGGGAACATGCTTCTTAGGGTCGATATCCCAAAGCTCTTTGATGCCCAGACCATAGACTTGTGGCTCACAATCGGCCTCCAAGTCGAACTTAGCTTTCATCTGCTTGGTCAGGTGCCCGCGCGCACCCTCGGCAAAGAGCGTGTATTTCGCGTGGATTTCCATTCCCGGCTGATAATCGGGTTTTTGCGAGCCATCTTCGGCAATACCCATATCCTGTGTGATGACACCGGATACGCTGCCAGATTCGTCAAACATGACTTCGGATGCAGGGAATCCGGGGAACACCATCACGCCCAGCTCTTCGGCCTGTTCGCCCAGCCAGCGGCACAGACTACCCAGCGAGCCAGTATAGCAACCGTGATTGCTCATCAAAGGCGGCATGATCAGGTGCGGGATCGAGGTTTTGCCTTTCTTGCCCAAAAGCCAATGCCAGTTATCGGTAACCGGCGTCTCTGCCATAGGGCAGTCCTTGTCGCGCCAATCAGGAATTAGCTCATTCAAGGCCTTGGGATCGACCACCGCGCCTGAGAGAATATGGGCGCCGATTTCGGAGCCTTTTTCAAGAACGACCACTTCGAGGTCTTCATTGATCTGCTTCAATCGGATTGCCGCAGCGAGGCCAGCTGGCCCGCCACCCACAATCACGACATCACAAGGCATTGATTCACGTTCGCTCATGCGCTTTGGTATCCTCATGCTTGAGGGCTAACGTCAGCCCCGCACAATTTCTGTGTCTCTCCACTTGAATACCTTGGATGGACAGTCAAGGCTCGCAATTATCAATATGTCCAATGCGCAACCTCAAATGACTGAAGACATCGCCGCTTCACTGGCGTGGTGGAAGGCGGCTGGAGTGGACTACGATTTCAACGATGACGCTACGGTTTGGTTGTCAGAGGATAGTTCGAACACAGGCCAGAACAGTGAGCGCCCTGCCAAGGGTCAACCGACCCAGCAAACTGAGGCAGTCGAAAAACCGCCGGAGGAAATTGACCTCTTCGACGGAAAACCTCCCCAGAATTTGGAAGAATTTCGCGAATTTTGGATGAGTGCGCCCGGTCTGGACCCGATAGGTCCGCGTGGTCGCATTCCACCACGCGGCTCCGCCAACCCTAAGCTGATGGTAATCGTCTTGGACCCTGAAGTTGGCGACAGCAATTCTCTGCTCAGCGGTCCACTAGGTCGCCTGCTCGCCAATATTTTTGCAGCGATGAATTTGAGCGAAGAGCAAACCTATATGGCTTCAGCGCTCACGCGGCATACTCCGATGGCTGATACTGAGGCAGCAGCGAAGGCTGGAATGGCGAAAGTACTGGCTCATCACGTTAACCTTGTCGCGCCAGAGCGCCAAATTGTCTTTGGTGCGAACATCTCACCGCTTTTGCTGCACGATGTAACAAATCCTTCCACACATTTACGGGAAAATAACCAGAAGCCTTCATCAAGATCGCCGCTTGTGACCGAAGGGCTCGATGCCATGATGGCAATGCCCCGGCTTAAAGCGCGATTTTGGCGGAGATATATTGAATGGTCGGCACAACAATAATGAAAAAATTCTCGCGCACCGCATTGGTCGCTATCGGACTTTTCAGTGTTTCCTCTATCCCAAGTATGGCCGCTGCTCAGGTTTCTGGCAGCTTGGCCGCGAACTATGACAGCCAAGAACAAATCAGCGAAGCGATAGAGCCTGTTCTCAACGCCAACGAACAACGCCTCTACACCGCCGTTTTTGATGCGATTGAACGCCAGCAATGGCAGCAGGTCGAACAACTGCTAGCCCAGAACCCCGATGGCGTGCTGAACCAAGTCGCGCTGGCTGAGTATTACACGCATGCCAAAAGCCCGAAAGTAAGCCCCGACCAAATCCATGAGTGGTTCGCAATGGGCGTGCACTTGCCGCAAACTGAGCAGTTGGCTCGGATGGGTAAGAAGCGCGGTGTTGAAAACCTGCCTGACGCGCCCAAAGCGCAGTCGTTTCAGCGCCAACCATATGCCTCGAAACGCATCCGCCCACGCACCGTGAACGACGGCACCATGCCATCAAGCGCCAAGTCCAAGATCCTAAGCGCGATCAAGGATGACAATCCGCAAAGCGCGTATGAGACGCTGGCGCAAGTTGACAGCGGCTTAAGCTCAGAGGCGCGCGCAGAATGGCGTCAGAAGGTTGCTTGGAGCTTCTACATCGAAAATGACGATGCCAATGCGCTGGCGCTGGCAGAACAGGTGTCTGAAGGCAGTGGCCCTTGGGTTGCCGAAGGCGAATGGGTCGCAGGACTAGCCGCTTGGCGGATGGGCTTTTGCGCATTGTCCGGCGAAGCATTTGCACGCGCCGCGCAAGGCGCATCGAACGTCGAACTGCGCACAGCTGCGCACTATTGGGCAAACCGCGCGCTCGTGCGTTGTCGTGAACCGGGCCGTGCACAGGAGCATTTGCGCGCAGCCGCTCGCGATCACGAAACGCTCTACGGAATGCTTGCTGCTGACCAATTGGGCATGGATTTGCCCGTTGGTGCAATGGCACAGCCGCTAACCAAGTCGGACTGGGGTCAGCTTGAAGGGCTATACAATGTCCGCGTCGCCACCGGTCTTGTCCAAATCGGCCGCACCTCGCTCGCTGATGAAGTG
>CAZOLE010000261.1:0-3193 GCA_964580445.1 uncultured Porphyrobacter sp. | reverse complement strand
TTGCCGAAGTTTCCAGGGGGTGGGAAACCGTCACCACCACCGCCAAACGGATCGAAATTGTCTTCGCCGAAACCGTCGCGCTTATCGCGGCCGCGCCGACGTCCCCTATCGTAACCCATAATGTAGTTCGTACCTTACCAGGCTGTCCGACTTCCTATGCACTGGCGGCGAGGACAGCGGCCGCGCCAGTCGCAGATGAGCCTTCGATTCTCTTGAGCTCATCATTTCGCGCGCCAGCATAACGCACAAAGGCGCGCTTTGCGAACATTTTAACCGTTCTAGTTCGTATTCGAAGCGATTGTGTCATTTCTGAACTGGCAAACGCAGCTAGTTTTTCTCTCACTCTAGCCTTAAACACGCTCACAAATGCCCCCGTTGGAGCAAAGGAATAGACCACAAATGCCAGACTTTCGTAGCCTTTCTGAAGCGGTTTTGGCCAGCCCGCAAATTTCGCTTGATGATATTGCCGCCGCAAAGGATGCAGGCGTCACATTGATCGTCAACAATCGCCCTGACGGTGAGGACCCGGCTGCCCCACAAAGCGAAACCATCGAAAACGAAGCAGCAGCGCAGGGCTTAAATTACGTTGCGATTCCAATCGGCCATTCGGGATTTAGTGAGGTTCAGATCGACGAGATGATCGCCGCGTTGGAGCGCGCGGACGGCAATGTGCTGGCCTATTGCCGGTCTGGCACGCGCTCGACATTCCTGTGGTCACTGGCGCAAGCAAAGCTTGGCAATGCGCCCGATGCGATCGCATCTGCTGCGGCCAAAGCTGGCTATGATATCGCCCCAATTCGTCCAATGATCGATATGTTGGCTGCGCGCTAAAGACCATTGATGCACGGCAGTCGCTGAACCTATGGATATTGACCCGCAAATCCTGATCTTCGTCGGATCGCTGGCAGCGATTGTCATGCTTGCCGGGCTTGCCCGCTGGCTAGGTCTTGGCGGCAAACCCACATTGAAGACTGAAATGGACGTGCGCAAAGCCGCCGATGAGGTCGAATCGGGCTTTACCCCCTCGCATTGGTCTCTCTCCAGCAAGGGCGAATCAGCCTTAGCGGCCAATCACGCGGGCCGAACCATGGTCATCAAGCGACACGGAAACCAGTTTGCAGGGCGCATTCTAACCGGCGCCTCGAGCGTGCGTGAAGAGGTTGATGGGCTGATTGTTGATAGCGGTGAAAGCTGGTTTGGTGAGGTTCGAATGACGCTCACTGATGCTTCAGTTTGGACCGATCGAATCAATCGCCTATAGGCTTATCCGCGATGCCCGACTTCAACCCCACTCAATACGCTGTGCCGTTCTTTGTTATTGCCGTATTGGTGGAAATGATCTGGTCGCGCTTTCGCCGGCCTGAGGCCTACGAACCGATGGATACATTGGTGAGCTTAGCATTCGGATTGGGATCCACAGTGGCAGGCGCGCTGTTTGGCGGAGCCGCCGTCTACGCCTTTGTCACCGCTTACGAATATCGGCTGTTTGACCTGGGCACACAATGGTGGGCCGTTTGGTGGGCTTGGCCGTTGGCCTTCTTGCTCGATGACCTAAAATATTACTGGGTCCATCGCGCTGG
The DNA here is from genome assembly GCA_964580445.1 of uncultured Porphyrobacter sp. Lineage (GTDB taxonomy): Bacteria > Pseudomonadota > Alphaproteobacteria > Sphingomonadales > Sphingomonadaceae > Erythrobacter. Next base: position 1,613 of record CAZOLE010000261.1, on the reverse strand, counting down.
ACATCGTATCCGTTGGATGTGGGCTGCGCATGTGAACCACCATTCGAGCCAACACTACAACCTCTCAACCGCGCTGCGCCAAACATGGACCGGATCTTTCACCTTCGGGCTGCTGTTCGGGATTCCGCTTGTGCTGGTGGGCTTTCACCCAGTGATGCTCGGTATCGTCGGCGGGTTTAATCTCATTTACCAGTTCTGGATCCACACCGAAGCCATCAACAAGATGCCGCGCTGGTTCGAAGCGGTGATGAATACGCCTAGCCATCACCGCGTCCATCACGCGACCAATCCGCGCTATCTGGACCGCAACTACGCCGGGGTCTTCATCATCTGGGATCGGTTGTTCGGTACGTTTGAACAGGAACACGACGACGAAGCGATCCGCTACGGCATTATCAAGCAGCTTGGCAGCTTCAATTTGCTTTGGTCGGTGTTTCACGAATGGGCAGGAATGCTGACCGATTTGTGGCGCGCGCCGTGGAAGCACAAACTGTCCTATCTCCTGCGCGAACCAGGTTGGAGCCATGATGGAAGCCGCAACACCTCGACCGCAATTCGCGAACGGTGGCAGGCGCACCAAGACGCAAAACAAGTTGCCCATCAAAACCCGATTGCGGATACGCACGAAGCTGCCTAGTCTCTCAGATTAAGAGGAGAAGACATGGAGAGTTTCGACTACATCGTCATCGGCGGTGGCAGTGGCGGCAGCGCAGCCGCAGGACGTTTGGCGGTAGATGGAACACGGCGGGTCTGCTTAATCGAAGCAGGTGGTCGCAACGACAACTTCATCATCAAAACTCCCGGCTTCATGCCGTTCATTCGCAGTTCGGCCAGCTACAAGTTCGAAACGGTCCCGCAAAAAGGGCTGAATGGCCGAACAGGGTATCAACCACGCGGCAAAGGGCTTGGTGGCTCTTCAGCGATCAACGCGATGGTCTATATTCGCGGGCACAAATGGGATTATGATAACTGGGCTGCGATGGGATGCACCGGCTGGTCCTATGACGATGTGCTCCCCTATTTCCGCAAATCAGAATCGAACGAACGCGGCGCAGACACCTATCACGGCGGCGGCGGGCCATTGTTTGTGTCAGACCAGATCTGCCCCAACCCGACAAGTCACGCCTTCGTCGACGCGGCTGCTGAGCTGCAATTGCGCACGACCGACGACTTTAATGGCGAGCGGCAAGAGGGATTTGGTCTTTACCAAACCACCCAGCATAACGGTGAGCGCTGGTCAGCGGCGCGCGCCTATGTCGAGCCGATCCGTGGGCAAGGCAATTTCGCGATCCGAACGAAGACTCTGGTTGAGAAACTGGTGGTAGAGCAAGGCCGAGTCACCGGTGTGAAAGTGCGCCGCGGCAAAACATCGGAAATGATCTACGCCAAGCGCGGCGTGATTCTGTCGGCGGGCACGTTCAACACCCCGCAGATAATGATGCTGTCCGGCATTGGCCCGGCTGATCATCTCAAATCGCATGGGATTGACGTGGTGGTCGACAAGCCAGCCGTCGGCTCAGAACTTCAAGACCATATCGACTATGTTTCTGGCTGGGATACGGCCAGCGATGTGCCGCTTGGGCAAACGCTCAAAGGAACCGTGCGCTCAGTCG
>CAZOLE010000260.1:0-3205 GCA_964580445.1 uncultured Porphyrobacter sp. | reverse complement strand
GGACAGCGAAGAGGAAGTCGTTCTCGCCCGTGTCAGCCTTGACCGGTTGTTTAGTCAATTGCCTGAAAAACAGGCTGAGGTTATCGAATTGGTCAAAATTGGCGGGCTTTCGGTCCGCGAAGCCGCACAAAAGACCGGGCAAAGCGAAAGCCTGGTTAAAGTAAATATCCATCGTGGCTTGAAAAAGCTATCCGCGATGGTCGAGAAAGCTGATTGAAATGGATAAGAATTTAAGCCGCCCGGGCAGCCGGGAAGACCTCATTGCCGCTCTCACCGAAGATTTGACGCCGGTTCGCCGTGTCAATCCGGTTGAAGGTGGCATGCTTATTGGCACCGCAACGCTGATCGCGTTCGGGTTGTCCGTGTTCTTCTATCAATTCTGGACTGGCCTCGTTACCGGCCAAGCGTCCGGGTATTTCTGGATAACCCACGGGCTGTTGATGGTGCTTGGGGTTTCCAGCACGGCAGCGCTGGTCGCGAGCTCACGCCCGCAGGTGGGCATTCGTGCAAACGCACCTGTCTGGAGCGCAGCGATGCTAGCGATTCTTCCGGTCGCTGCGATTATCGGCCTGTTCTCGCTTGGCGCTAGCCATACGCATGAAGGCTTGAACGATCCGGCAGCCTATATGTGCACTCGCGCATCGGTTTTGGCGGGCTTGCTGGTCGCTGCAACGGCTGTGGTTTGGTTGCGTCGCGGCGCACCCGTCTCAATTGAACGCTCTGCATGGCTCACTGGCCTTGCCGCTGGTTCGCTGGGAACATTGGCCTATGGCATCACATGCCCGCTGGACAGCCTCTCACACGTCGGACTGTGGCACGTTGCGCCGGTTGCGATCTCGGCAGTGATTGCACGCGTTGTGGTTCCGCCACTGATCCGCTGGTAAGCACCAACTCACTAACGCAAGAGGGCGCCCGATTGCGGCGCCCTTTTTCATGCGCGACGCCGTTATTGCCCCTTCATCCTAGCGCGCTTATATGGCTGGCATGTCTGTAAGACCTTGGCGCGATATTGAGCGGCGGCAGTGCCGCCAGATAATGGTTGGTGATGTGCCTGTGGGCGGCGATGCGCCGATCACGGTGCAGACCATGACCAACACCCCGACAGAGGATGCGGTGGCGACGCTCGACCAGATCCGCCGCTGTGAAGAGGTCGGTGCGGACATTATTCGCGTCTCCTGTCCAACCGAAGAGGCAACAGCCGCCTTTGGCAAAATCACCAAAGCATCGCGCATCCCAATCGTCGCCGACATTCACTTCCATTACAAACGCGCGCTCGAAGCCGCCGATGCAGGCGCTGCGTGCCTGCGGATCAATCCCGGCAATATCGGATCATCAAAGCGCGTCGCCGAAGTGGTCCGCGCCGCCAAAGCCAATGGCTGCTCCATCCGCATTGGCGTGAATGCGGGCAGCTTGGAAAAAGACCTGCTCGAAAAGTATGGCGAACCGTGCCCAGAAGCGCTGATTGAAAGCGCGCTCGACCATATCAAGCTTTTGCAAGACCACGACTTTCACGAGTTCAAAGTCGCGGTGAAAGCCTCCGACGTGTTCCTCGCGGTGGCCGCCTATCATGGGCTGGCCGAGGCGGTCGATTGCCCGCTGCATCTTGGCATTACCGAGGCTGGCGGATTGATCGGTGGCACCGTCAAATCCTCGATCGGGATGGGATCACTGCTTTGGGCAGGGATCGGCGACACGATCCGCGTCTCGCTCTCTGCGGAACCGGAAGAAGAAGTCAAAGTCGGCTACGAAATGCTAAAAAGCCTTGGTCTCAGAACGCGCGGTGTGCGTGTCGTCTCTTGCCCCAGTTGTTCACGTCAGGGCTTCGATGTGATCCGCACGGTTGAGACACTGGAAAAGCGGCTTGAGCATATCAAAACGCCAATGTCGTTGTCGGTGCTGGGCTGTGTGGTCAACGGCCCGGGCGAAGCGCGCGAGACCGATATCGGCCTAACGGGCGGCGGCGCGGGCAAGCATATGGTCTACCTCTCCGGCGTGAAGGCGCATGCGATTGAGGATGAGGACATGCTCGATCACATTGTCCGCCTCGTCGAAGACAAAGCCGCCGCGATTGATGCTGGCGACGCGGTCGCGTTTGACCCGCATGCTGAACCAGCGGAAGCGGCCGAATGATCAAAGCGCTGATCTCTGGCACGCTGGCGGCACTGTTGCTCGCAGGCTGCGCAACGGTCGCAACCAAGTTGGCTTCGGGTTCACATGACTACCCCGAGGCAACCTCCTACGATGTCTCCGACGATGCATCCGGCGATGTCGATGCGGCATTGGAACGCGCAGGCGAAAGCGGCAAACGCGTGCTTTTGGTGATGGGCGCAAACTGGTGCCACGACAGCCGTGCGCTGGCCGGATGGCTGCAAACCCCGCGTTTTGAGTCGCTGATCGCTGACAAATACGAGCTGGTTTTCGTCAATATCGGGATGCCGCAAAAGGGCGATGGCCATAATCTCGGCATTGCCAAGCGCTTTGGAGTGGACGACCTACCCGGAACGCCGAATGTGCTGGTACTGACGCCGGAAGGCAAGCTGCTCAACGCCGACACCGCGACCACGTGGCGCAACGCGGCGAGCCGCGAAGAAGATGCGATTTATGAAGAGCTAGCGGCGTTGGCGGAGACGGCGATTTGAACCTCCGCGATCACGTGTTGGAGGTGCTCCATACCGTAAGGCCAATTGGAGCGATCAAAGCTCGCTACGTTAGCGGCAAGCGTGCCGTTCTCATCTACCATGACAGAGTCATCGGAGTGGTTTGTCATGGGGGATTGTACATTAAGGTTGATGACATAACCGAACCCGAATTCAAAAAATGGAATACGCCATATTTACAGCCTCTGCCCTTTATCGATGGGGTAGGGTATGACTTTCCATTCCGACGTTTGCCAGAAGGGGCGCAGCATTGTTCTAAAGCGATGATCGCATGGGTCCGACTGGGTGTCGAAGCAGCCAATAGAGAAACCGCAGCCGCCTGAGCATGCTCCACGTCGTCCATCACGCTGATTATATGGCGCCGCGCCCTGAGCGGGGCACATTCAAGTTCGACAAATATTATCTGGTGATGGAAGCGCTTCGGGAGAGGGGCCAAGCTGTTACCGAACACGCACCTGACCCCATGCCGCGGGAATGGCTCGAAGCGGTTCACGAGCCGAGCTATGTCGAGCAAGTCTTCACCGCATCGGTCCCGCGCGACAAAGAAC
>CAZOLE010000259.1:0-3216 GCA_964580445.1 uncultured Porphyrobacter sp. | reverse complement strand
TTCAATACCCAGTCGAAATCCCGGGTGTCTCCAACGTCCAATTCCTGCGTGAGGCGCTTAACGCGCAGCGCAAATATCGCGCCGAAGAGCCCCTATCTGGCGGAGAGTTCCTAAGGCTCGCCAAGGAAAAGGCGGCGCTTCTAAAAATGGACATGGAAATGCTCAAGCGGCAGGTCAATGTCGGCTTTTCCGGTGGCGAGAAAAAGCGCGCTGAAATGGTGCAGATGGGCATTCTTGATCCCAAATTCGCGGTGCTTGATGAGACTGATAGCGGCCTCGATATCGATGCGCTTCGGATCGTGGGCGAAGGCATCAATTCGATCATGCGTGCGGGCGACAAGGGCGTGCTGTTGATCACCCATTATCAGCGTCTGTTAGACGTGGTGAAGCCCGACCGTGTGAGCGTGCTTGCAGGCGGCCGAATTGTTGAGACCGGCGGGCCGGAACTCGCACTTCGCCTCGAGAAAGAAGGTTATGATGCTGTCGTGGCCGGTGAGAGCGTCGATGCCTGACGCGGCCACCCTCCCGACACGGCGCCCAAGCAACAAAGACGAAGCATGGCGCTACGCCGATATTTCCGCGCTGGAGCGGCTGGGCACAGCGGCGTTGGATGCATGGCAGGACGTGAGCGTTGCAGCAGGCGAAACCTGGTGTGAGACGTTGGTGATGGGCGGCGATGCGCCCCAATTGAAGCGCATTCGGCTGGCTGTGGGCGATGGCGCGCGGGCTGAGCTGTTCGCGGCGAACATTGGCGGCGACTTCACCCGACTAGAAGTTGAAGTGACGCTTGGCAAAGGTGCGCATTTCGAATTTGGCGGCGTGACCATCGGTGGCGGCGAAGCCGTACGCGAATTTGTTACCACCACAATTCATGCTCAGCCCAATGCGACCAGCAACCAGACAGTCCGAAGCGTTCATTGGGGCACTGGCACTGGCAACTTCCTTGGCGAGATCAAAGTTGCGCGTGACGCGCAGAAAACCGATGCGGCGCAAGATTTCAAAGGTTTGCTGCTCGAAGCAGGCGCGAGCGCCAATGCAGTGCCGCAGCTTGAGATTTTTGCCGATGATGTGAAATGCGCGCACGGCGCAACCGTGGGCCAACTGGATGAGGCGGCGCGTTACTATATGGCAGCGCGCGGGCTCTCGCCCGACCAAGCGCGGCGATTGCTGGTGCAAGCCTTTATCGGTGATGCATTTGTTTCACTTGAAAGCGAAGATGAGCGGGCAAAGCTTCTTGATGCAGCGCTCGCTGAACTGGAGGGAACACTATGAGTGTTTTTGTAAGCTTAGTTCTGATGACGCAAGCCGTTGGCGCTGTGCCTCAGCGCAGCCCAGAGCTCGATGCAGCAAATGACTGCTTGGTCGCCAAAACCCGGCAATGGTTGGACGATAAGAATACGGCTCCTGAGGCCGACAAGCGTTGGCGTTGGGCCAGCATTGTCGTGGGGCGGTGCGAGGAGAAGCTAGAGGCAAGTCTGGCTGCTGCTCCTGCGAAAGATGAGGTTGGCGACGAGCTTCGCAAGCAAGGGGCGGTCATCAGTGGTGTCAGCCGTAAGCAAATGCTGCGATCGGAAGCGCTCTATTATGTCGATGGGATGATCCGCGATCACTTTGAGGAATCTGAGTGAACGCACCGACCATTCTTGATCGCGATTTGCGCGCTGATTTTCCGGGCCTTGTGACCGGCGACGGTTCGCCATGGCATTACCTCGATACCGCCGCGACAGCGCAAAAGCCGCGGCAAGTGATCGAGGCGATGGTCCGTGCTTTGGGTGAGGACTACGCAACGGTCCATCGCGGAGTTTATGCGCGCTCTGCCGAGATGACATCAGCGTTTGAAGCCGCGCGGCGGAAGGTTGCGGGCTTTATCGGAGGGCGCGAGGAAGAGTTGGTATTCACGCGAGGAGCGACCGAAGCGATTAACCTCGTGGCGAACTCTTGGGGTCGAGCGAACCTCAAGGCGGGCGATCGCATCTTGCTTTCCCAATCAGAGCATCATTCGAACATCGTACCGTGGCAGATGGTGGCGCATGCAATAGGCGCTCACATTGATGTGTGCCCGCTGACACCGGATCATCAAATCGACTTGGGCGCGGCCGAAGCTATGCTGACCGAACGGCATAAGATCGTCGCGTTCGGACACGTTTCCAATGTGCTCGGCAGTATGCTGGATGCGAAACGCGCAAGCGAGCTCGCGCATAAAGTCGGTGCGAAGCTGTTGCTCGATGGGTGTCAGGCCGCGCCGCGTGCGCCAGTTGATGTCGCGGCACTGGATTGCGATTTCTACGTGTTCAGCGCGCACAAGCTTTACGGTCCGACCGGGATCGGCGCATTGTGGGCGAAGGCGGAAATTCTCGATGCGATGCTTCCATGGGAAGGTGGCGGCGCGATGATTGACCGCGTGACTTTCGAAAAGACCACTTACGCGCCTGCGCCGCAACGCTTCGAAGCGGGCACCCCGGCGATTGGCGAAGCAATCGCTTTTGCTGCTGCAGTGGATTATGTCAGCGACGTTGGCCCTGCGCGCATTCACGAGATCGAATCGGCCTTGGTAGCGCGCTTGCGCAGCGAACTGGGTGCGATGAACGATGTGACATTGTTTGGCCCAACGGACAGTTCTGGCATTGTCAGTTTCGCGATTGATGACATTCACCCACATGATCTGGGCACCATCCTGGATGAGGCCAATGTCGCGATCCGAGCAGGCCACCATTGCGCACAGCCATTGATGGACTATCTCCAAGTCCCGGCCACCGCGCGCGCCAGTTTCGGGCTGTATTCCACGCAAGATGATGTCGATGCGCTGCTGACGGGGATTGCGCGCACCAAACGAATTTTTGGGAAGGGCTAGAGGGTATGAACAAACCTCAAGACGAGAAAGAATTTGTCGCAGCGCCTGCGCCGAACGATGCGGTTGGCGCCGAGGTGGTTAAACCGCCGCGCGCGCGAGTATCCGACGCGATTGACGATGACGAAGAGGATAACGGGACCGAAACGCGCGAACGCGATTACCTCGATGGCTTTCTGGCTGCAAAGCCGTCCGAAGTGGCTGTCGGCGGTGCGGGTAGTGCGCTGCAAACCGCTGTTGTCGATGCACTTAAGGAAATCTACGATCCGGAGATCCCGGTCAATATTTATGATCTTGGGTTGATCTATGGCGTTGATGTTGACGAAGATGCCGATGCAACGATCACGATGACGCTCACCACCCCGCAT
>CAZOLE010000258.1:0-3223 GCA_964580445.1 uncultured Porphyrobacter sp. | reverse complement strand
ACACATCATAGGTGCCTGTGCCATCAAGATTGACGCTGATCGCGATCTCGGTTTCGGCGGTTTTACGGGCTACGGACCCGGTTCTAGGGGTGGTTGCGCAGACGTTCGACATAGGGCGCGCTATACGCCTGATCGCCACCAGTGCAAGCACCAGAGACAATTGGTATTGCAAGCAATTCGGCAAAACCGCGCACGAAGTGCTTGACCCGCGCTTCGCGCCTCGCCACGATTCAGGACGTATGAGCGATGAAACCCCAGATAGCCTGATCCCGTATGACGAGATCGTCCAAGAAGCGCTGCGCGCTGTGGTTGGGCGTGTGCTCGGCGAAATTCAGGATGGCGGCGGCGAATTGCCCGGCACGCACCATTTCTACATCACGTTTAAAACAGGAGCGCCGGAGGTTTCGATCCCACAGCACCTGACTGAACGTTTCCCTGATGAGATGACAATCGTGCTGCAAAACAAGTTTTGGGAGCTCGAAGTCGGCGATGATGGTTTTGGCGTCGGGCTATCTTTCAATGGCATCCCTGCGAAACTCTCGATCCCGTTTGCTGCGATCACAGCTTTTGTCGACCCGGCTGTCGATTTCGGTCTGCAGTTTCAAGCTTCGACCGATGAAATGGCACCGGAAGAGCACGAGGTCGCGGAAAACGATGCAGCCGATGGTGATGCGCCCGAAGAGGCCATGCAATCGGATGGTGCAGACGATGGATCAAACGTTGTCACCGTTGATTTCGGACGCAAGAAGTAATCATGGCTAAGGCCGATGCTTCAGGTGAATATCTGCCACCGGCAAGCTCTGAAGAAACTGCTTCTGCACCGCCTAGCACCAACAGCTTGATCGCCGATGTATTGGTCGATAGCGCAGGAAAGCTTGCGCGCCAGGTTCTGCAACAACGCTCTGCCATCGCGCCCTATGACCCAGACGCGCCGCGCGAATATTCCGATGGCCGTGCGGCTTTGTCCGCAATTGCCGTCTATGGCGCGAGCAAACTTGCCGCGCGCGGGAGCGCTGGATTGGCATTGGTCGCCGGAGGTTTAATCCTCAAAGCGCTCTATGAACGCGGCAAAGCCAAAGAACTGGCTGAGTTGGAAGACGAGCCGCAAAGCGGGGCGTGAAGCAAGGCGAACAACGAAGCGCACTTGATTTTTAAGTGCGCTTTGCGGCAACGCTAACGCGATGGGCAACACTAACCAAACTTCGACTAAAAGTCCGATGCAATTGAACGCGCTGAAACGGCGTGGACTGCTGTTTATCCTCTCCTCGCCATCGGGCGCAGGCAAGACGACATTGTCGCGGATGCTGTTAAAATCGGACCCGTCGATCAAGCTCTCCGTTTCCGTCACCACGCGCCCACCACGTCCGGGCGAAGAAGACGGCGTGCATTATCACTTCGTCTCCGACGAAAAATTCGACGCGATGGTCGCCGAAGACGATTTCTACGAATGGGCGCATGTCTTTAACCACCGCTATGGCACGCCCAAAGGCGCGATCCGCAACGCTCTGAAAGATGGCGAGGACTTCCTGTTCGACATTGATTGGCAAGGCACGCAGCAGCTCTATCAAAAAGACGCGCAAGACGTCGTCAGCGTGTTCATCTTACCACCAAGCCTTGATGCGCTGCGCAATCGATTGGTAGCACGGGCGCAAGATCCATCCGACGTGATCGACGACCGCATGGAACGCGCCCGCGCCGAGATCAGCCATTGGGCGGAGTATGACTATGTCGTCATCAATGACGATGTTGATGAGTGCTTTGACCGAGTGCGCGAAGTGCTCGACGCAGAACGCATGCGCCGCACGCGGCAGACGGGGCTTATCCCGTTTGTACGAGAATTGATGGGTTAAGAAACCCGACTCAAGTCGTTGCTTGTTTCTCCAACTCTTCGAGCAATTCTCTTAGCTGATCTTCGATAATCGCGCCGCTATCGCCGCCGCCATAATTGAGCGCACCGCTTGAAAAGGTTGTACCGAACGTATCAGATAGCGCTTTCACTTGCAGAACCCCGCTCGCAAAATCGCGTGGTTCCAACGAATCCAGCGGGTGGATAAAAGCGCCCCAAACGAGCCCTTGACCGATTGCATAGCGCGCATCCAAAGCGGTGTCGAAGTTGGCTTGCATCAACCGGGTCATCGCATCTTCTGGCAAATTCTCGACCTGAGCTATCGGCGTGATTACCCTCATCCGCTTTGCTGAAGTGTCCGTTACTGCGAGCAGCTGCGTCCCATCGACACTAAATTCCCACATATTGCCGCGCCGTGTCGCTCCATCGTCGAGCGTGGTGATAACCGCGTCCATCTCATCAAGCACGGACTGCGTTTCCGGATCTATTTCAGGCGTCTCTTGGGTAGCGCTATCATCGGCAACTGGCGCGTCCGGCGTATCAGGCGCTTCGTCGGCGAGGTCAGAAAAATCATCAAGCGCTTGCACGGCTGAGCCTTCAGCAGCTTCATCCTGCGCAAAAGTAGGACCCGCAAGCAACAAAGCAAGCGAGATAGGAAAAGCACAAAAAGCCGGACGTATAGAGTGAACAATGGGCATAGCAGCGGCTCCTCAGCAAATCAGCGCGTACATACGTTTGTTCGAAGGTTAGCCGCCCGTTGTTACACTGGCAATGCAAGCACTACCCCGCAGGATCGCCGAACATATTGGGTAAGCTCGCGTTGACCACACCGCCATCGACCGTGACCGTGTCACCCACCACATAATCACCTGCGCGGCTGCACAGATAAATTGCGGCGGCTGCCATATCTTCCTTCGTCCCGATCCGCTTGGCTGGGACTATCGAAGCGCTTGCATCAGGCGCGTTCTTCGCCGCTTTGTTCATCTCGCTGGCAAAAGCGCCGGGCGCGATAGACGTGACGATGATGTTATCCTGGATAAGCCGCGCGGCCATCCGACGGGTCAGCTGGATCACGCCTGCCTTGGAAGCTTGGTAGGCGTAGGTTTCCCACGGATTGATCTTCTGCCCATCAATCGACGAGACATGGATGACTTTGGCAGGGTGATCGCCTTTACCGCCTGCGACCAACAGATCGTGCAGTTTCTGGGTCAGGAAGAACGGAGTTTTGACGTTCAGATCCATCGTGCGGTGCCAGCCCGCTTCGCTGAATTCAAGGTATGGCTCACCCCAAGCAGCGCCGGCGTTGTTGATCAGGATGTCGAGCTTGTCCTCGCGCGCCTTCATTTCGTCGGCGAGCGATTGGATGCCGTCCATTTG
>CAZOLE010000257.1:0-3226 GCA_964580445.1 uncultured Porphyrobacter sp. | reverse complement strand
CTGTACCCGCGCGGAATTTCGACTGGCCGACCAATCGCTGACAGGCAGGCGCAAACGAGCCCGACACAATCAAGACCCGTTTCTCGGTCACGACCATAGAGCTTGAAGCGAACGCCAATGAAAGTACTGGCAGCTTGTGCCAAAGCCGTTCCGCTCATCCCGAAGGCTGTCCATAACGAGTGAGCAAGTCATTGCCAGGCAAGAAAGGTTCACCGCGAAAATTGATCGCATTGTTAAAACGTGTCGCGCAGGTTGAAAGGGTGTGGTCACAACCTTCGCGCAGTTCCGTGCGCGTGCCAATTGACGTTCCAGCGACCAACTGCCGATCAAGGGTCAGCCCGGAACTATCCGCGCCAACGATACCGAAAGTGATCCCGGTTTGCGGTCCATCCAGAAAGCGCAATTGCCCGTCGAGATAATCATCGGGATTTCTGGTCGAGAACTGTACCCGGTTGAAGTCCAGATCGATTGCTGCGAGCGGAAATATCGACGTAAATGCGGTAGCGCGAACGCCGCAACCCGGACCGCAAAACAAGGCTCTACACGTCGGGCTTGTGCGTGGGACGATGTCTTGCTCAAGCAGTTTCTTCGCTGAACGCAATTCTGCGCTGAAGCTGCGCGTATCGTCTTCTATCGTGCCGAGTTCGCCACTGTAAAGGATGCGAAATTCAAGTGCTTCCCAGTCGACCACTCCAATCTCAATCCCTGCCCCATCAAACAGGCCAGCGGAAAGGTCCTGCTCACGAATGGTGGTGTGGCTTAACGCGCCGCTCACTTCGGCGCTTTCGTCGGATAGGTCTGCCGTCAGACGAATGGCGGTCGGTACCATTCCGGGCGCCGCGCGATGCACTATGCCGGCAAAAGAGAGATCGCGATCATGACTAGTAAAGCCAAGCAGCACGCCATCGCGCCGATAGATGCGCCAAAACGTCGCCACATTGTCTAACGCGCGGTCAAAGAACACTCGCATCAAGCTGTCTCCCGAAGCTCAATGAGTGGGATGCTTGGTGCTTCACCGGCGGAAAAGTTCACACCAGAAACGTCGATCCGATCTTCAGCGAACCGTACGGGGACATCAAAAAGGAAGCCTGCGCGCACTTCCGTTCCGGTGGTTGGGGCTTGGCCGAACCGCAATTGCCCCGTTTCACTTAGCGTAAAGTCAGTGGTCTCCATGTCATCAATGCTGACCCGCAAGGTCTCAGCCCGCGGCCGGGTGATCGGACGGATTTGCGGCTCATCACCCGCGCCATAGGCTTTTGTGAGTTGAAAATCCGCTGTCGCGCCGTCGCCGACCCCGATCAACTGATCCTTCATTTCCGGCGTGCCGGTCATGCCGTTTGAGCTGTGATCAAACGGATCGCTTATCCGAAATCCTCTGGCTGCGCCTCGTCGAGCCCTGAAGAATGCTATCAACTCGGACAACTCAGCTTCTGATCGAATACCGGGCCCCACATCAAAGTGCACTCGAGCATCGGACCACAGCGAGTTGCGCTGTTCATGGCCCGATGCGGTCACCGTCACCGAAGTAGAAAACTCAGGGGCAACCGCAGTGCTTCGCCCCAAAGCAAAAGGATAAAGCACGTCGTCAAAAGCTTGCATATTGTCCTCCGAAATAGGGGGTAAGCGCGTGTATCCGTCGCGATTGATTTGCGGCTGTGCCCAGACGTATCGGCGCGTGATTGCCCGCTCGGCCGCTTCATCAAGTCCGGCGTCAATGCGCGTCCAATACTCCTGAGCATCTTCGGCATTGAGAACGAAGCCAGACAGATAATCTTGATCCGCTATCGGATAGCCAAGTCTGCCATCGACAAAGGTGTAAGCCGCGCGGCGCAGGGCATCTTCGCCAGCGGTTAGCCAGTCATAATCTTCCAGTTGCAACCGATCGAAAGCGGGATAGGCCCAGCCGATGGGCAGGTTGGCTCGGTACAGTTCTGGCGAGTCGGACGCGAGGATGGTCGGGGTGAAGGCGAGCAGCAGCACCTCAGCAGTTCCAACAGAATGCGCGCGTATCGCACTTGTGAGGTCCGCTGTTGATTGCGCTAGCAAGGCTCCCGCGTGATCGAGCAGCGCGATTTGCGCTGAATCCAGGGCAGCGCTCACATTATTGATGACAGGCGGTGATCCACTAAATACCGCCGCCGCTTCGCTGTCGTAAAGGCAAATCTCTTTCGAAGGCGTGATCCACCACCAAGGCTCGCCGATTTGCATGCGGATCGGCAACCCACTTGCTTCCATCAGATCAACGAATGCCAAAGCACTTGCTTGCAGCCAAGCCATTGCCTGCGCGTTGGCAGGAGATAGAAGCGTCGATGGTGGAACCCACCCAGTTAGCGCTGGATCACCGCTTGCAGTGCGTTGTTTCCAATCCTCGGGGCAATAGGCGTTAAATAGCTCGTACGAAATAGAGCCAATCGCTTCGAACGCATTGTCAGCGCAGGCCGCGAAGAAATTGTCATGCCAAATCTGCGCTGGAGTGCACAATTCGGCGTTTGCAGGCACTAGCAGTGAGCCATCGCTTTGGCGCTCGAGCCGCATGAAATGGCTCATGCCGACATAGTGAACCAGATCATCGCGATACCCCAAACCAATGGCATTGCGGACTATACGCTCTGGCGTTTGATCGTACGCATCATCGTAAGCTGTGGCGATTCGCTCTCCATGAGGCGGAACGCGCACATCGCCCAACAAGAGGACGGCATTTGCGCCATCCGCATTGATCTGTGACATCGTGATGCTGCCATTGAATCGCTCAGATAATGGAGCCGAGCTTCCAGCAACATAGTCAGGCGCGACAAGCGATATGAACATCCTATCGATCCGAGCAGGATTGATAGGGGTGCCAGGTAGGGCAAAGCCGCTTTGAAGTTCAGAAAATGGCAGTGTGACGAATGCGTCCGTGGGTGAGCCGCTCGCATAGTTCCAGAGTCGCACGAACCAAGTGACAGGTTGATCCGTTTCGTCATATCCTTCGATCGTGAGAGTTGGGCCGTTGATCCCATCAAGCGGGATTACCCCATGCGACTGCCAACGAAAGCTCAGCGTGGTGTTCGAGTAGTCGTGGTTCGTCTCATAGGCGAGGAGGGGATGATCAAGCGTGTCTTCGCTCGCCCAAATAAGACCAATGAGTTCGCCTTCATTGTGCAACTCAATATCTACTCGCAAAGAATCCGGACCTGTCGTCACTACCGACGCCATGGCAGGGCGAGGGAAGTTCACGGTCCAAAAG
>CAZOLE010000256.1:0-3234 GCA_964580445.1 uncultured Porphyrobacter sp. | reverse complement strand
CGCCGCAAATACCCCATACGCACCGCCAGCGCCCATACCTATGAGCGCAACTGCGCCGATGATCAGCTTCAGCTTGCCGCCCTTTTTGGGCGCATTATCTTCGGCCTTGTCTTCTTTCTTGGCCATGGAAATTCGGGTCCCCGTGTTGGATCAGGCGTTTAGGCGAACAGACCTCCAGCGCTCTGGTCGTTCTGAGGGTTTTGGTCCTCAGCGATCAGGCCGCTTTGAGCGCTGTCATTTTCTTCAACGCTGTTTTGCTCCAAGTATGGTTTCGACGATCCTTGATCAGACCCTGTGGAAGACCCGTAGCGCTGCTCAAAATGTGATTGAGCGCCCGTATGGGAAGGGTTTTGGCCGCTATTGTTTGCGCCGTTTTGCTGGTCTGGCGAGCGTTGGCCGGTCATCGCGGCCTCGCTAGTGGGGGCGACGGCGCGTTCTGCGAGCGCCGCCTGCACCGCTGGGACAAATCCGGGATCGCGATTCGCCAAAGTCGCGCGCAAATCGCCGCCAGCGGCTTCAAGGCGCATGTGAACCGCGCCAAATTCACTATGTCGCACAGTTAGTTCAGGGCGCTGCGCGCGCGCTGTTTCACGGGTTTCGATTAGGCGATCAATTGTCGCTCCGATATCATCGACGGGTTGCGCTTCGGAAACTGCGGTGGAATTTGGCACAGGTTGGGCTGGCGTTGGTTGAGGGTTGGTTGCAACCGGACTGGACGCCGCTGTGAACTGGCTCAAAGTGGATTTCGGTGTTGCTTGGAAAAGCTGCTGGCTTTCAGAGGCCCGCTCCCCTTCACCGCGCGACGGAACTGTTTCTTCTGTTTCAGCGACCGCCTTCGTAACCAGCTCCTGGGTAGTGGCTTCAGTCGAAACCGGCTGCGGAACATGACCGACTAGCTGTGTCGACAGTGTCGGAGCCGAGCGCATTTGCCCATCGCGCGACTGCGCGGGGCGCAGCTGCGCATTTATGGCGACCGGAGAAACTGGCAGTTGATGCGCGACCGGTTGGGGGGCTTGGCGTAGCCTGCTTTCGACCTCACCCTCGATAGGCGAAGGGTGAGCTCTCGGGTCCAACTGAACAGTATCGGGAATTTGCGGAGATGGTAGCTTTGACAAAGGCTTCTCGGCTTGGTGAGACGCTGGCAAAGGTGCGGGTTGTTTTGAAACCGTGCCTTGCTCTGCCGAGAGTTTACCGAAGTTCTGCGCGGTTGCAGTGTTGGTCCCGATTGCAGGAGTTTCGGGAGCCACCACTGATCTAGTGCTGAGCGAACCGTCTCGCGAGACAATGGGTTGCGCGACGGGTTTAACGAATTCACCCGACCCGCCATGCGGCTCGACGTGGGCAGGTTGAGCGGCATCGCGCGTTGCTGGATGGAAATCAGTGCGGGGCGCAAGGTCGGCATCGGAACGCGGCAACCTGTCGACCGGGAAGTCGGGTGCTGGGCCAATCTTCTGCTTCGACGTGGGCGTTTCTGCACGCAGGGCGTCTTGTGAATGTCGATCAGACACGGTTGGTGGGCTCGTTTTAGTAAAGTCCTCCAGCCTGTTCGATGGCTCAAGCTGATCGTAGTCTGCTCGCGTAGCAATATCACCTTGCGCCTCTGCAATCGGCTTGCGCACGGCCGCAGGTTGCGAGGTGGAAATGTTCGCCTGATTACCAGACAACACGCTCGCCATAGCAAGGATAGACCCTTGCGGCGCACTGGGCACAATTTCGCGCGGAGCTGGATGAATTGGTTCAATCGGATCGAGCATAGTCTCCGCCGAAGCGGGCAGCTGAGTGACTGGCTCGGCGATGTCGAGGTATGCAGTTTCAGAGATCTCAGCAGCTGCGTTGTTTGCCTCAACCAGTTCTGGCGCTACGTTTGTCGTGAAGGGAATGGGCTGCACGGACTTGCCGCCGACCGGCAAAAGTGCGCCGGGGTTTGCGGCAAAGCCGATTTGCGAAGGCTGGTGATGCTCCACGCGAATGGACGGGACATCAGCAGTCACACGCTCCGTTTTTCCCTCCAAAAGTGTAGTGCCCATTTCTGCCTGTGCTGCGGCAACGTTCGACGCAGGTGCCTCAATAATTTGCCGCGTTGGTGCCCCGCCACCCCGCGCAAAACCATCAACTAACTGCTTAAAATGCGTCGGATCCCTTGGATCAATAAGACTGGACTGCAACGAATTGAGCTGCGGCATCCGGGCTTCGTTTGCTGGGTTCTTCACCGACAAACCAGCTGTAAGTTCGCTGGAGGCAGGTTGAGGAATGTCAGGCAGCATCGGGATCATCGAGGTTTCCTTGCAGGGGTTCCCCCTCCCTCTCGCAAATCCCGTGCCAATCTGCCTTCCACCGTGCGATCGCGCGCTTCCAAACGCCGATCAAGTTCTTGCTTCGCTGCCTTTGCGAAGTCCTTGAGGCAGTCCTCGCGCGCTTCGGATTGGTTCAGAGCCTCGCGATGAAACTGCGCTTGCTCCCCTGCATCGGCGCGCGCGCGGTCGGCATCTTTAGCAAGGTCGGCAAGCCGGTTTGCAAACGTGGTTCGAACCGCGATCATCTGCGCATTCGTTTCACAAGGCTCCAACCGATAGCCATTCGCCAGCAGACGCGATTTAACCGCCAGCTGCGCGCTCTTTTCCTCTTCATCCAGAGACTGCGCCAAGGCAGATAGCGCATCGCGCCGGGCGATTTTCGCGATCAGCAATTGCCGCTGCGCCAAAGCGAGCTTGCGCCGTTCACGCATGGCCAGAAACCGGGGAAGCGGCAGCGGTGGCGACCAATTCTTGTAAGCCGACCAAGCTGTTTTGCATTCCCACCGCCTGCCCGCGTTCTTGTGTCAGAAAAGCATCAATCGGCGCGCTTAGCGCTAGCGCTTGGTCAAGCTGAGGGTCCGAGCCGGCCCGATAGGCCCCCATCATTACCAGATCGCGGTTGCTTTCGCGCGCAGCAATAAGACCGCGCACCGCGCACGCCGCTTTCAAGATTGGCGGATCGACAAGGTCATCCATAACTCTGCTGAGCGATGCGGGAACATCAATCGCTGGATAATGCCCGCGCTGCGCGAGATCGCGCGACAACAAGATGTGCCCATCGAGGATCGCGCGCGCTGTATCAACCACGGGGTCTTGAGCATCATCGCCATCGGCAAGCACGGTGTAGAGACCGGTTACTGCACCGCCGCTTCGTGCAGAATTGCCTGCGCGCTCAACCAATTTTGTGACTGCTGCCAAAGCTGACGGCGGATAGCCGCGC
>CAZOLE010000255.1:0-3235 GCA_964580445.1 uncultured Porphyrobacter sp. | reverse complement strand
CTCTGGAAGGCGCCGAGAGCCACCTACGCGTAACGAACCACCACGCAGCCGGGTCTCCTTCGCTTTCACGACAGGGACAAAACCAGCATTGAGCAATGCACGTTCGCGGGCAATCACCAGAAACGCATGCTTTCCGCGTAGCCAGCAGTCAACCAGCGCAAGCCCGGTTGCGATTGTCACCAGAGCAAAGAGTGCGATGAGTGCATATTCAACCATGATATCCAATCCTTCTTATCTGCTCTAATACAACCGAGACGGAGGCAATTGCTCATTTCGCGATGTACCGCGTTTGTTCTAAACGCCTTGTTCTACACATGTTCCTCTGCGTCAAGCGTTTTGTTCCGTTTTCGTTCAAATTCCAACTAAAGGGCTGGATTTGCACGCAACAAAGCGCTAAGCGCCCGGCCTCGTCATTGTTTCGTTCCGAATCACGGACAAGTTACAGACGAAATTCACATGGGAAGCGCTTCATACCGGTGCTGCCAGCGGGACACTCCGCCAACGGCTCTTAAGCTTCCCAGAGGACGAACCGGAAAGGAAATGACCTATGGCGGCCACTACCGTCACCATGCAGCAATTGATTGAGGCCGGAGCACACTTCGGCCACCAAACTCACCGCTGGAACCCGCGGATGAAGCCGTATATCTTCGGCAACCGAAACGGTGTTCACATTATCGACCTGTCGCAGACTGTGCCGCTTTTCGCGCGTGCGCTCGACTTTGTTGAGCAAACTGTAAAAGCCGGGGGCAAGGTGCTCTTCGTTGGTACAAAGCGTCAGGCGCAAGAGCCAATTGCGGAAGCAGCCCGCGCATGCGGTCAGCACTTTGTGAACCACCGTTGGCTCGGCGGGATGCTGACCAACTGGAAAACCATTAGCCAGTCGATCAAGCGCATGAAAACGCTTGAAGAGCAGCTTTCGGGCGACACCAGCGGCTTCACCAAGAAGGAAGTTCTGCAACTCACTCGTGAGCGTGATAAGCTGGAACTGTCGCTTGGCGGTATCCGCGATATGGGTGGTATCCCGGACGTGATGTTCGTGATTGATGCGAACAAAGAAGATCTGGCTATCAAAGAAGCCGCCGTGCTGGGCATTCCAGTGATCGGCGTGCTTGATACCAATGTCGATCCGACCGGGATTGCTTTCCCAGTTCCGGGCAATGATGATGCGAGCCGTGCGGTTCGCCTCTATTGTCAGGCTATCGGTGATGCGGCGATTGCTGGCAAAGGCGGCGCGGTTATGTCGAGCGGTGAAGATGTTGGCGCGATGGCAGAACCTCCTGCTGAACCGGCTGCAACCCAAGCACCTGCTGTGGAAGCTCCGGCTGCTCCAGCTGAAGCTGCGGCAGAAACGCCAGCTGACCCGGCTTAAGCCGATCGCAATTGGGCGCGCGTCAATCGCGCGTCACATTTCTCATTTAGCGCGCCGGGCATCATCACAAGATGCATGGACTAACCCGGTGCACCTAACCCTTTAAGAAGGAAAATCTCATGGCTGATTTTACCGTCGCCGATGTGAAGACACTGCGCGAAAAAACAGGCGCGGGCATGATGGACGCAAAAAAAGCGCTTGTGGAAGCGGGCGGCGATATCGAAGCGGCAGTTGACGCTCTTCGTGCCAAAGGCCTTGCGACAGCACAGAAAAAGTCGAGCCGTACGGCGGCTGAAGGCCTTGTTGGCGTAGTCGTTGAAGGCACCAAAGGTGTCGCGGTTGAAGTCAATTCGGAAACCGACTTTGTCGCGAAGAACGATAAGTTTCAGGACTTTGTCAACAAAGTCACTCGCGTTGCTCTGACCCTAGGCAGCGACGATGTCGAAGCGCTCAAAGCGGCGGCCTATCCCGATGGTGGCACTGTTACTGAAAAGCTGACGGACAACGTTGCGACCATTGGCGAGAACCAACAGATCCGCCGGATGAAAACCGTATCGGTCGACCAGGGCGCGGTTGTGTCCTACGTGCACAACGCTGCGGCAGAAGGCCTCGGCAAAATCGGCGTGCTTGTTGCACTTGAAGGAGATGCTTCGGCAGACGTCCTCGCAACGCTTGGCCGCGATGTAGCTCAACACGCTGCGGCGATGTTCCCGCAAGCTCTCGACGCTGATGGCCTCGACGCTGCTGTGATCGAACGTGAGCGCGCCATTGCACAGGAAAAGGCAGCCGAAAGCGGCAAGCCTGAGAATGTGCAAGAGAAAATGGTCGAAGGTGCGATCAAGAAGTACGCGAAAGAAAACGCGCTGCTTAGCCAGATCTTTGTGAAAGACGGCAAGGCGACCGTTGAAGAGTACGTCGCGCGCACGGCGAAAGAAGCGGGCGCTTCGATCAAACTGGTTGACTATGTGCGTTATCAACTCGGCGAAGGCATCGAAGTCGAAGAAGCTGACTTT
Source organism: uncultured Porphyrobacter sp. (assembly GCA_964580445.1). Classification (GTDB taxonomy): domain Bacteria; phylum Pseudomonadota; class Alphaproteobacteria; order Sphingomonadales; family Sphingomonadaceae; genus Erythrobacter. Next base: position 853 of record CAZOLE010000255.1, on the reverse strand, counting down.
GCGGCGGAAGTTGCCGCTGCTGTTGGCGGATAAGCTGCAGTGAGCTCCCGCAAAGGCGGGAGTCTCCTGCACAATTCGACGAGGTCCCCGCCTTCGCGGGGACGCGCGAAATTGAGGCCGCCTCGGGAAGACCCTTGGCGGCCTTTTGCTTTTTGCATTCGGTGCGATATGATCGGACGTGATGAACCGAGCCCGAAATATTGTTGGACCAGCATTGCTTGCGCTGGTCACGCTCTCTTGCTGTTCGCCGCAAGCAGGCGCAGAGCCATTGGCAAGCATTCGCTATGAAGTTCCTTACTTCGAGAAGCCGGTCCTCGTAGAAGAGGGCTGCTGGGACCAGAACACAAGCCTTGCGTGTCCGATTCTTATCCAACAAGACGGCGCTTTGACCCATCGCGGAGAGGCGATTGAAGCCTCGCAATTTCATGCAATTAGGAGCGATAGACGCGAGCAGGGCGTTTCGACGTTGCTCGCCATTGCGGCTCATCCGAAGTCTGAATTTTTGGATGTTGTGAGCAGCGTTGCGAAAATGTTTCCGGACGATCCAGAGCCAAAACAATCAAACGTTGGCGGCTCCAGCCCTCGCGCCAAAACGATAGACCTTGAGCCAGAATATGCGCTCGTCGAAATGGAACAATTTAGGGACGAGGTTGAGCAGCCCACCGCTGAACTCACCGCTGCGTTTGAAGGAAAAGGATTTATCGACGAGGCTGACGAGTATGCCATGCCGGTCTGGGTTGGATATCGCCAAAAGAGCGAAGCCTGCATCATCAAGATCCAAGATGGTGAGGCCGTTTCGTCTCGGGAACTCTATGACTTGGCGTTCAAACGCCTCGATCAGATCGTCCAAGAT
>CAZOLE010000254.1:0-3242 GCA_964580445.1 uncultured Porphyrobacter sp. | reverse complement strand
ATCAGAAACTGCGACCCCATAAATATCAGCAACAAGCCGCCCAGAGTTAGGACAGTCCGGTAAAATATTGTCATGGTTTTAGTCCCTCGCGCGCAATCGCACGCAATAGCGTGTTTTGGACCAGTAGTGAAAACTTAACCATTGTCTCCCAAGCAGAACCGTGTGGGGGTTGGCCATCTGAGTTTGGACGGCTAGGCTTGGTTTGCTTTTTGCAGCAAGGAATGAGGCGGAGATATGAGTGGCGTAGGCCCAAAAATCCTGCTTGTCGTAGGCGGCGGTATCGCGGCCTATAAGTCTTGCGAGCTTGTTCGCTTGATCCGAAAAGGCGGGTGCAGCGCAACCTGCGTTGTGACCAAGGGAGGACAGCAGTTTGTTACCCCAATGTCGCTGGCGGCTTTGTCCGAAAATCAAGTCTACACCAGTCTGTTCGACCTCAAGAACGAGGCGGAGATGGGACATATCCAATTGTCGCGCGAAGCCGACCTGATTGTGGTGTGCCCGGCGACGTCAGATTTGATGGCGAAAATGGCCAACGGGATCGCGGATGATCTTGCGACCACTTTGATCCTTGCGACGGACAAGCCGGTGATGGCGGTTCCGGCGATGAATGTACGCATGTGGGAACACAAAGCGACGCAGCGCAATGTGGCGGCGCTAAAAGAGAACGGCGTCACTGTCCTGCACCCGGATGAAGGTCCGATGGCGTGCGGTGAGTTTGGTTATGGCCGACTGCCTGAGCCTGAAGCGATTTGGGTTGCGATTGCGCAGCAATGCGGGATCGACGTGCCTGAAGTGACCACAACCCAACCGGCCAATGACGAATATGAAGCCGAAGCACTTGAGCCGGAAGCGGAACCTGAGGAACTGGAAGACGCGCCAGAAGGCGGCCTGAGCGGGTTGCTTTCACGGATTATCCCGCGCTCGACCGCGAAACGCACCCACGAGGATATCGAAGCGGAGCACCTTGAGGCTGAAGAACTCGAAGCCGAGGAATTGTGCGAGACTGAAGTCGAGGAGGGTGGACAGGTCGAAGAAGAGATCGAATTTGACCCCGATCTTGGTGGGCCGCTGCTGGCGACCAAAGGCGATGCCAGCGCCGCACCGCCGATGGACCCCGAAGCGATCAATCACGAAGTTGATGAGCGCAAATCAGCGCCAGAAACGCCCTCTGAAACGGGGGGGAATGCCAAAAAACCCGCTACTTTAATAGGTGGTGCGGAAGAGATCGAAGACGATGCGCTCAATGGCGAGGTGTTGGATGTCCCCGCGGATTATAACCCGCTTGATGGGCGCCATGTGCTGATCACGGCTGGCCCGACTTGGGAAGCCATTGACCCGGTGCGCTACATCGCGAACCGCTCCAGTGGAAAGCAAGGATTTGCGATTGCTGCGGCCGCGGCTGCGTTGGGCGCAAAAGTCACGCTTGTCGCTGGACCCGTCTCTTTGAAAACGCCTGCCGGGGTCGACCGGATCGATGTTGAGAGCGCGGATGACATGAGCAAGGCGGTCAAGGCGGCGATGCCTGCTGACGTTGCAGTGATGGTCGCGGCAGTGGCGGATTGGCGACCCAAGAGTTATGAAGGCGAGAAGATCAAGAAGCGGGGTTCTGCGCCGCCCGCTCTGATGCTCACTGAGAACCCGGACATTCTCACCAATGTTGCGGCGAGCGGCAATCGCCCAGAATTGGTCATTGGCTTTGCGGCTGAGACCGAAAATGTCGTCGACAATGCGAAAGCCAAGCGCAAACGCAAAGCGGCTGATTGGATTGTCGCCAACGATGTTTCCGGCGATGTGATGGGCGGTGATGAGAACACTGTGCATATTGTATCGACTGACGGTGTCGAGAGCTTGGAACAGATGCCAAAAGCGGCAGTGGCGATGGCTCTGGTTGAGCGGATCGCATCCACTCTGACCGCTGAAGCTGCTGAATGACAAAACCTGTAAATGTTGAAGTGAAGCGCCTAGCCCATGGTGAAGGTCTGAAGTTGCCTGCCTATGCGACAACGGGTGCAGCGGGCATGGATATTGTCTCATCCGAAGACGTGTCGATTGAGCCGGGCGCCCGGCATGCGGTGGCAACCGGGTTCGCTGTGGCGATCCCTTTGGGATACGAAATTCAAGTGCGTCCGCGTTCAGGGCTTGCGCTCAAACACGGAATCACGGTTCCGAACACGCCGGGTACTATCGACAGCGATTATCGCGGTGAGTTGAAAGTAATCTTGATCAATCACGGGTCGGAGACCTTCGCGATCGCTCGCGGGGACCGGATTGCGCAATTGGTGCTCGCGCCGGTTGTTCAGGCGGCGTGGGACGAGGTTGATGAGCTGGATGCAACCGAACGCGGCGCGGGTGGTTTTGGCTCAACCGGCGGCCACGAAAAACTGTAAAGCACAGGCCGGTTTAGCCGCCTTCTGCAAATCTCACATTAGAGCTGTAGCTGCCTTGGATTGCATTGCCATTGGCATCGGTCGCGGGCTCAAACCGGGCGCGTTGCTGCATCGTCCGGCAAACACGCTTGTCGACCGAGCGCGAGCCGCTTGATGCGTTGACCGCGCACTCTTCGACCCGGCCACTTTGGTTGACCAGCAATGTGAAGCGCAGCGTCTCGAATCCGTTTCGTGGCGGATTAAATCCACCGACATCGTCAGCGTCAATCCAGCTGGCGCGATTGAGCGGTTTGGCTGATCGATTTGGTGGAAAGGGACCAGAGGCACGCTGAGTTGCCGAAGCTGCGGTGGTCGGGGCCGATCCTTGGATGGGCGGTGGAGCGCTGCTTCGCAAAGTGGATTGGGGAGAAACGCGCGGTTGCTCGCTTTGTTGCGGACGCGGTGTGTTAGCCGCAAGGTTTTGCCGCCCAGAAGTGCCGTTAAAGGGCTGCGCGCTCGCTATTCTGGAACCCAGCGGGCGGAATCCTGCGCGCCATTGATCTGCGCATTGGTTGAGCAGCCGGAAGCCTGACGAGCTTGAATCAAGAGCAAATCGTCCGATCACCTGCCCGCCATCGCTAATCGTAAGGTAGCGGGCGCGGCGAAACTCGGCCTCAACTCCCGACGTGTTGCTGATAAGGCCATAGGTGCCGCTGCCGAACTTTTGACCTTGCAGTGCAGTTTCATCAAAAGCCCAGGTCACTTGGCCAAATGAGTTCCGGGAGCCTCTTACTCCGCGCAGCTCAAGTGTGCCTGGCGCGCCGCGCGCCTTAGACAGGACCAAAGTTCCGGCCCCAGTGGGAGCAAGTCGCATCT
>CAZOLE010000253.1:0-3247 GCA_964580445.1 uncultured Porphyrobacter sp. | reverse complement strand
GGTTCTAGCTTCCCGTGGCCTGGTGGCGCCGCAGAGCTTCGCTTCGGCGGTTGACCCGATTTTGGGCACAGGACGCCTTGCTGGCGACGTTCTGTTGGAAGCCGAGTTGTTGGATCGAGATCAGCTCCTAGATGCTGTTCGTGAGCAAGTCTGTGAGCAGGCTTTGCAGTTGCTTCGCTGGGAACGCGGTGTCTTTTCTTGGAGTGAGGGCGCTGAGAGTCCTTACCAAAGTGGTATGGAACCACTGAGTGTGGCTGAGCTCATTGTTCGAGCAAAAGAACAGCAAGGGGAGAGTTCGCTCTTTGGATCCCAGGGAGTGGATCTTGGCGACCATTTCGTAGCCACGGGTAGCGAGTCTCAGCTGGTGCTTGGGCGCGATGGTGACTGGATCGAAGAGGGCGACAATCCCGAAGACGCCGTGCGAGCTGTGCTCCCACGTTTGCGCGGAGCGTTCGCTCTTGCCATCGCATTTCGTTCGCATCCAGGACTGTTGATCGGCGCGCGGCTTGGCTCGCCACTTGTCATCGGGCACGGCGAAAACGAAATGTTCTTCGGTTCAGACGCACTCGCGCTTGCGCCGCTGACACAGCGGATCACGTACCTTGAAGAAGGTGACTGGGCTGTGATCCATCGCGACCGTGCGCAAATCTTTGATGAGGAGGGGCGTGAAACTTTCCGCCCAGTGCAGCCCTCTGGCGCTTCCGCAGCAGCGGTTGAAAAGGGCAATTACCGCCACTTTATGCAGAAAGAGATTTATGAGCAGCCCACGGTGGTGGCGCAAACGCTTGGCTCTTATCTGCGCCGCGATGACAACTCCGTGGCGCTGCCACAGTTTGACTTTGATCTGTCTGCGATCCGCCGCCTGACCATCGTTGCTTGCGGCACATCTTACTATGCGGGCATGGTCGCCAAATACTGGTTCGAACATTTCGCCCGTGTGCCGGTCGATATCGATGTGGCATCAGAATTCCGGTACCGCGAACCGGTGCTCGAAGATGGCGGGCTCTCGCTCTTTATCTCGCAGTCTGGCGAGACCGCAGACACGCTCGCAGCCTTGCGCCATTGTAAAGCTGCAGGGCAAACCATCGGCGTTGTCGTCAATGTGCCGACCAGCAGCATGGCGCGCGAAGCGGACCTCTTGCTTCCCACTCACGCCGGTCCGGAGATCGGTGTCGCTTCTACCAAAGCCTTTACCTGCCAACTTGCGGTGCTTGCTGCGCTCGCCGCGCATATGGCGGTCAAGAAAGGATTGATGACTCGCGAAGAAGAGATCGACGTAGTCGGTCACTTGTTGGAAACTCCAGCAGCGTTGAACGCAGCGTTGGCCCATGATGATGACATTGCCGCGATGGCGTCGTTGATCGCACCGGCGCGCGACGTGCTTTATCTTGGCCGAGGACAAGACTTCCCGCTCGCGCTTGAAGGCGCGTTAAAATTAAAAGAAATCAGCTATATTCACGCGGAAGGTTATGCTTCGGGTGAGATGAAGCATGGGCCTATCGCATTGATTGATGACGATGTGCCGGTGGTGGTGATTGCGCCGTCCGGGCCACTGTTTGAAAAGACCGTATCAAACATGGAAGAGGTCCGCGCGCGCGGCGGACAAGTGGTTTTGATTTCTGACGCTGCAGGCTTGGAGCAAGCGGGCGAGGGCTGCATCGCAACGATTGAGATGCCAGTGGTTCACCCGCTGATCGCTCCGCTCGTATACGCAATTCCGGTGCAACTTCTGGCCTATCATGTGGCGGTGGTGAAGGGCACAGATGTTGATCAACCGCGCAACCTCGCAAAATCGGTGACGGTGGAGTGAGCGAAGCCGCGCTCGTTACGGTCAAAGGTGGATGCCATTGCGGCGCTGTGCGATTTGTCGCTGAAGCGGACGCAGAGCCTCAGATGCTCAATTGCAATTGCTCGATCTGTTCGGCCTCAGGATATCTCCACCTATTCATCCCTCACAAACGTTTTACGCTGGAAAGCGGTTCTGACGCTTTGACGTCATATCGTTTCGGTAGCGGTGAAGCAGAGCATTTGTTCTGCTCCAAATGCGGGGTCAAAAGTTTCTACCAGCCGCGTTCGCATCCTGACAGTTGGAGTGTTCATCTGGCTTGCCTTGATGACTCATCAAAGCTTAATCCGCAGATTACCGATTTCGATGGGCGCAATTGGTAAGCGGCGGCCGCCGACAAGCTGCAATAGAAACGACACTTGGCCAGAAAGACCTGATTCATCGAGCGGGCTTTACCGGCCCATAACTATTTCCGGATAACGCGCATGGTGTGGAACAAGAAGTCGCTCCCTCCGCGGTCGTCACGCCGTCTGAATTGCCAATTTCTTCCGTGCTTGGGTTAACCGAGCTTGGGGGACATGACTGGGCACGGTTGCGCGGTGGCATTGTTACCGCAGCATCGCGCAATGCGCATTTGCGCAGCCTGGGTAGCCTTCTGTTGGCGGTGTGCGCTGGCCTGATTTTTCTCGGTTCTGTCGAGTGGTACTGGCTGGCGGGTTGGGTTATCATCTTCGCATTTGTTCAATTGCGCGGCGCGCAATTGGAAAAAACACTGGTGAACGCAGAGCGCCGGATTCTTGCAAAAAGCGAAAAGCGCAGACAAGCATTCATGGCGGTTGCGCGCGGGGCGATTTGGTCGGTCCCGATCATTTTCTTCGCACCCTATGGCACGTTGGAGCAATGCCTCACACTTGCCTTGATCTATGCGACATTTATCGCTTGCGTGATCCAGTTTATGATACTGGCGCCGCCAATCGCTTTGATAAGCGTATCGGTTATTGCGATCTCTGGCGTGGGTGTAGCTTTGGTCACGCAGCAGTGGATTCTCGCCGTGGGTATCGTCCTATACTACGTGAGCTCAGTGCTTGGATTGATTGAAGTTGCGCGCGTTCATTACGCGGCGCGGATCGCGCAGTCAGGCATGGCAGAGAAAGAGGAAGTTGTTTCCTTGCTCCTGCGTGAGTTTGAAGAGAACGAAGCGGATTGGCTTTGGGAAATCGACCCGACGCGGCGGTTGCGCAATGTCAGCCCACGTTTCGCCTATTCTCTTGGGTGTTCGCAAGGCGACGCTGAAGGGCGAGCGTTGCTTGAGCTTATTGCTGGCGCAAACTGGCAGGAAGGCGAGTTTCCGGTCAGTCTGCATGATCTGGCGGATCGATTAAAGAATCAGGAAAACTTCTCCAACTTCTTGGTCCAAGTGACGATCAAAGGGGAAGATCGTTGGTGGGAACTCTCTGGTAC
>CAZOLE010000252.1:0-3268 GCA_964580445.1 uncultured Porphyrobacter sp. | reverse complement strand
GAATATATCGCCGCGAAGGGTCGCATGCCTTCCGCTGCGAGACCAGCTGCGAACGTCACACCATGCTGTTCAGCGATACCGACATCGAAGCTGCGGTCGGGATGCGCCTTGGCGAAGCGGTCAACTCCGGTGCCCGATGGCATCGCAGCGGTGATCGCGCAGATGCGCGGATCGCTGTCAGCGAGCTTGGCCAACGTGTCGCCAAATACGTTTTGGTAGTTGGGTGGACCAGCGGCGCTTTTCTTTTTCTCGCCCGTGATCACGTCAAATTTGGGCACGCCGTGATACTTGTCGGCGCTTTCTTCAGCGGGGGCGTAGCCCTTGCCCTTCTCTGTCACGACATGGATCAGCACCGGACCTTCCGACGTGTCGCGAACATTCTCCAGAACAGGTAAGAGATGGTCGAGATTGTGCCCATCAATCGGGCCGACATAGTAGAAGCCGAGCTCCTCAAACAGCGTCCCACCTGTCACCATGCCGCGCGTGTATTCTTCGGCTTTGCGGATCCCCTGATGCATCCGGCGGCTCATCTTTTTGACCGCGCGCGAGGCAAGGCTGCGCAGACCCAGATATTCAGAAGACGACACCATGCGCGCCAAATAGGCGGATAGCCCACCCACCGGCGGCGCGATCGACATGTCGTTGTCGTTGAGGATCACGACTAACCGATTACCCGCTTGGGCCGCGTTGTTCATCGCCTCATAGGCCATGCCCGCACTCATCGCGCCGTCACCAATCACCGCGATGCCGCGTCCGGGTTTGCCTTGCAGCTTGTTCGCGACCGCAAATCCTAATGCGGCGGAGATCGAGGTCGAGCTGTGCGCAGCGCCGAACGGATCGTATTCACTCTCCGCACGCTTGGTAAAGCCCGAAAGGCCGCCGCCTTGCCGCAATGTGCGGATGCGGTCGCGCCGTCCGGTGATGATCTTGTGCGGATAGCATTGGTGGCCAACATCCCAGACCAACCGGTCTTCGGGCGTGTTAAAGACATAATGCAAGGCAACGGTCAGCTCGACCACGCCCAATCCCGATCCCAAATGCCCGCCAGACACGCTGACTGCATCGATCATTTCTTCGCGCAGCTCATCTGCGAGCTGGCGGAGCTGATCGGGTTTTAGCTGACGGAGCTCATCGGGCGTCGGGACCAAATCGAGCAACGGAGTTTCGGGCAGACGACTCATAGGTCAAACGCTTACACCGCATTTTCAAAACTGTCGATGAACGGTTTATCGCAACAGGAAAACGTTTCGTCGTAGTGATTTCAAGCGCAGCCGCTGCAAACGCCGCGAATTTCCAGTACCGGGCGCTCCGCTCTGAAACTGTGCGATTTGGCGAGCGCGCGAAGGGTTTTGCTTACCTCGTCATCGTCAACATGGGTGGTATCGCCGCATTCATCACACACCAGAAAGATGCAATCGTGTGCGCAACCTGGATGGCTGTTGGCCAGGAACGCATTGGAGCTTTCAACCCGCAAAGCGAGATTGTTCGCAACGAACAGGTCAAGGATCCGGTAAATGCTGTTTGGAGCAACGCGTTTACCGCGAGCCACGGTCAGTGCGTCGGCAATATCATAAGCTGAGACGGGGCGTTCGTGCCGTGCGAGTTCGGTAAAAACCGCCTCGCGCATCGCAGTCCACTGCTCGCCTGATTCCTTTAGCGAAGTGCTGGCCGCTGCGACCAAGCCTGCGCCTTTATGTTCTTCATGCGAGTGCGAACACGTCTGCTGAGCCACATTTGCCATGCGGCGAATATAGCGTGCCCGCGCATGAATGCCAGCCCGGCGAAATAAAGCTCGCGCACTTTGAGGCATATTTGATTGTTGAGGCTAACGGCACACAGACCGTTCAAAGGGTGACTTAGAGTGCTCGTTCCTGAGGCACAATCACGAATTCTTCAGACACCTGCACTTCGAGCACATCAGCCGATTGCACGGTCTGAGCCGCATTCGCTGGGGGCGCTATCAATTCGCTCGCAGAACTCCCATCGCTCGCCATAAGGCCAACCACGCCGATCGCTCCTAGCGCAAATCCGACGGTCAAGTCGCGGTACAGGTCTGGAGCAAAAAGTCGCATCATTAACTCTTCAGTTCGTGTCTCGGGGCGAAAGTTGATCTGCCCAACGCCGGCTTGCAGGATTATGAACGCGGCGCTCATAAGACATTTCGTTACAAAGGCCTGTTTAGTTACAAAGGTCTTTTGAAATGGTTTCCATCGCCGAGGCTGAGCGACGAAACGCCTTTTGGGAGCGATGAGATGTTTGGGCATCGTGGCATCGTTCGTAACCAAGTGTGCGCAATCGGGCCGCGAATGCAGTCACTCAGTCGAGACTGAGGCTCAATGCCGGAAGTGGCGCATACCAGTAAAGACCATCGCCAATCCCGCTTCATCAGCGGCCGCGATGACCTCTTCATCGCGGATTGAGCCACCCGGTTGAATAACGGCCGTGGCACCCGCTTCTGCGGCGGAGATCAGCCCGTCAGCAAATGGAAAGAATGCATCCGACGCAACCGCGCTGCCGACCGTGCGCGGCGCGTCCCATTCATAGGTTTCGGCCGCTTCTTTCGCTTTGATCGCAGCGATCCGGGCCGAATCACGCCGGTTCATCTGCCCAGCGCCGATCCCTGCGGTCGCGCCATCCTTGGCATAGACAATCGCGTTGGATTTGACGTGACGCGCAACAGTCCAAGCGAAGAAACAATCTTTGAGCTCTTGCGCTGTTGGCTCTCGTTTTGTCACGAATTTCAGATCGCTTTCCGCAACTGCGCCATTGTCGCGGCTCTGAATCAGCATACCGCCCGCAATCGTCTTCATCGCAAAGCCGCCACGGCGCGGATCAGGCAACCTGCCAGATTCCAGCAGGCGCAAGTTCTTCTTCTTGGCAAAGACCGCGCGCGCCTCCTCGCTGACCTTAGGTGCGATTACGACTTCAGTGAAAATTTTGGCTATGGCTTCTGCGGTCGCGCCGTCCAGCTCAGCATTGACTGCAACAATGCCGCCAAAGGCAGACACGCTGTCGCATTCCAGTGCGTTTTGCCATGCCTCCAATAGCGAGCTGCCTTGTGCCACTCCGCAAGGATTTGCGTGTTTGACAATAACCACCGCCGGATCGCCACCGCCAAATTCAGCGACCAACTCCAATGCGGCATCGGCATCGTTCAAATTGTTGTAGCTGAGCGCTTTGCCTTGCAATTGCTCGGCTTGAGGCACGCCCGCGCCGCCAACAACTTGTGGCACATAGATGGCGGCGGATTGGTGCGGGTTCTCACCAT
>CAZOLE010000251.1:0-3291 GCA_964580445.1 uncultured Porphyrobacter sp. | reverse complement strand
TCATTGCTTGCACCGAACTGGCCTTGATCGTGGATGTTGATGCCAATGTCCTTCCAGTATTTGATTCGACAAGAATTCACTGCGCGGCGGCGGCGGATTGGGTTCTTGGAGAGGATAATTTCGAGTAACTGCACGATTGGTCGATGGTGAAGAACGGTTCGTCGCGACGTTACAATTCGTGTACTGCATTCGACAGCACACTCAACTAGCCGCCAAATCGGAGTTTGACATTACAACAGTATGAGCAAGCTCCGGGCCTTCAGGTCGTACCTATGGCTCGGGGTCACTTCCTCCCCCATTTGCACCTTGGAAGTGGCCCCAATTTCCCCAAGACATCAGCTTCACCTGTTTGCGTCCGCGAGAGGCGCTTTCCACGGCATTCGCAATGGTTTCCCGATCTGTTCCGGTTGAGCGCCAGCGCGCAGTCACTTAACGCGACTGTCTATGAACCGCGCACCCTACGCTGCTGATCCGGATCAGATTAGCCAACGAGGTATTGGCGGGCGCGAATTCGCCGCAGGTCGCACAAGCGCCACCACAGAAACCCGCGGTCCCCGCAGTGCATTTCAACGCGACCGCGACCGCATCATCCACTCGATGAGTTTTCGGCGGCTCAAGTCAAAAACACAGGTCTTTATCGCTCCCGATGGTGACCATTACCGCACGCGCCTGACGCATAGCCTTGAAGTTGCGCAGATTGGCCGTGTTCTAGCCCGCGCGCTTCAACTTGACGAAGACCTGACGGAGGCATTGTGCCTTGCGCACGATCTAGGCCACCCACCGTTTGGGCATGCCGGCGAAGCAGCCTTATCGGCTTCGATGGAGCAGTTTGGAGGGTTCTGCCATAACGCTCAGGCGCTTCGTACAATCATGCGCTTGGAAAGCCCCTATCCCGATCACGATGGGTTAAACTTGACCTGGGACCTGCTCGAAGGTCTTGCCAAGCATAACGGGCCCATTGCCGAACCGAGTTGGGCGATTTCTGAATTGGACGCGGCCTTTCCCTTGGAGCTAGGGCAATGGCCTTCGCTCGAAGCGCAAATTGCGGCGGTTTCGGACGATATCGCTTACGACAATCACGATATTGATGACGGTCTGCGTGCTGGCTTTCTGACGCTTGATGATTTGCTGGAATTGGATTTCCTCGCAGGCCAGTGGCGGGCGGTCGAAAAACGCTTTCCTCATGCGCCGCGAGAACGTCAATTGCGCGAGTTGGTGCGCGATCAAATTGGCTTGATGGTCAATGATGTGCTTGAACACACACGAAGCCAAATCGCAGGCTTTGCATCGGTCGCGGAAATTCGCGGGGCAGGACGCCAGCTGGCGGGGTTCTCACCGGCTATGCAAGAACAAGAACGGGTGCTGAAAAAGTTCATGTACCGCAAACTTTACTTCCACCCAGAACAGGTCGCTGCTGCGGAGCGTGCGCGTGATGTCGTGGCGCGATTGTTCGAGGCATACTCACAAGATCCGCAGCTTATGCCTGAGCGTTGGCGCGAAGGGCTGTGCGAAGACACGACACAGCGCGCGCGCGTCATTGCTGACTTCATCGCCGGGATGAGCGATCGTTTCGCGATTCAGGCCTGCAGCGATATTTACGGCGAACGGCCAAGTGGGTTGATCAATGTTTGAAGCACCACTTTCGCCTGAAGGTGATGGCCGGGCCACTGCGCCTATTCGGATGTGCCTTGTCGGTGCCACGGGGCTGATCGGTCGACGCGCGATAGAGATCACAAGCGTTGGCGATGAGGTACGACTGGTTGGCGTGGCTCGCCGCGAAGCGGCTCTTCCAGATGGTGCGCGCATGGAAATGTTCGTCGCTGATCCTGCTAAGTGGGGCGAAGTATTTGAAGCGGTGCGCCCCCGCGCGTTAATCTGTGCTCTTGGAACAACTTGGAAAAAGGCTGGCCGCGACGAAGCGGCATTTCGCGCAGTCGATTATGATCTCGTGCTTGAGACCGCTAAAGCGGCGCACGGAGCTGGCGTATCCAATATGGTTATGGTGAGCTCGGTCGGAGCGGATGCGATGGCCAAGTCGCTTTACCTGAGAGTGAAGGGCGAGGCGGAAAACGCGGTGGGAGCAGTTGGGTTCAAACGGTTAGACATCCTGCGGCCCGGCCTCTTGCGTGGCAGCCGAAGCGACGATTTCCGCCCTCTGGAACGAATGGCGATGGTGGCAAGCCCGATTGTCGATCCCTTGCTCAATGGCAAGTGGGCACGGTATCGTTCTGTCCATGCCGACCTTGTCGTTGAGGCTGCCCTTGGCCTGGCCTTGCGGCGGGCAGCTGGGCGATTTACTCATGACAACGAAGCGATGAAACGCGCCGCGCGCGAATGGCGCAGGCTGCGCGAGGATGCGGGGCAATAAAGATGGATTGGGCGCTGATCTTTGCGGGAGTGAATGCGCATGCGCTGATCGCTTGGGTCGCCCTGATCGCTTTGCCAAGGATTCCGGCCTTGCTTTCCGCAATTCTATATCTGGGCGTCGCTCTATTATGTGCGATCTATGCCATCACTATGATTGGTGTGATGTCCGGTTTGATCTCAAATTCGGGCGGCGGCAACGTTGATTTCACCACAATCGAAGGCGTGAGAGCGATCTTCGCCAGCGATGCCGGGGTAACAATCGGTTGGACGCACTACCTCGCATTTGATCTGTTCGTTGGGCTTTGGATAGCGCGCGACGCGGATGCGAAGTTTTTCTCGCGCTGGTTGCAGGCTCCGATCCTTCTCGCCACGCTTATGGCTGGCCCGATTGGCCTGTTTGTCTGGCTGATAGTGCGGGAACGGCGTGCACGGGCGCAAGGCAAGTTCACTTGAGCTGCTCGTAAAAGCGCTAACCGCTGGACATAGTCACAAATTTCGCCAAGCTCTCCGGCAAAATACAAGCATCCGGAGAGAACCCCATGGCGAGCAAAGCGCATCACGCCTTTAACACGTTTGACGAATTCCTGACTTACTGGGCAGAGCATCGGCCTGATGGAGTGGCGTTGGAATTTGAGGGCCGCGTTACAACGTATGGCGAAGCGGACAGACTGACCAAGCAGATCATCGCAGCGTTGACCGCACGTGGAATTGCCAAAGGCGATAGGATCTCATGGCTTGGCAAGAATTCGGACCACTACTTCCTGCTGCTCTACTCGGCTGCGCGCATGGGGGCGGTGATTGCTCCGATTGGTTGGCGGCTGGCCCCGCGCGAGGTGGGCTATATTCTCAGCGATACTGGCGCAAAACTGGTTGTCACTGGGGATGAGTTTTACGACAGCGCCGCTGAAATTGCTGGAGCGATGG
>CAZOLE010000250.1:0-3324 GCA_964580445.1 uncultured Porphyrobacter sp. | reverse complement strand
GAACCGCCATCCCAGCGCGCTTTCTTTGCCCAGTTGAAAGGTATCGCACCGGCACATCAAGTAGAGGCTCCAACCCGAGTGCTGTTAGCGCGCCGGAAGGCGAGGTACAGCCGTCGATCCGTTGCCAGAACGCGAGTGCTTTGCTCAGCGGCAGGTCGGGATCGAGCGCCATACGCTCATCGAGCAGCCCAAGTGCACCTTCGGTCGACACATTACCGGAAAACGGCGTCAACAATCCGGCCAATGCGCGCATCAAGGTCGTCTTGCCGGTCCCGTTGGCACCAGTGACATGAAGTGCCTCACCGCCCGTAAGCTCAAACGTGAGGCCGCGAAACAGCAGACGATCCCCCCGCCGAAAGGCGAGGTCAGTTGCAGACAGTCTAGGTGAAAGCGGCGCTTGCATCGCGCGCGGCCTTAGGGAAAAGCGGCTGACTGAACAACAATTGCGAACACACGGAGCCGCGCCAATGCCTACAGTACCCGAACTCACCGATGCGGAACGCGGTCAATTGCTCGCTGACCGGCCAGGTTGGGCGCTGGCGCGCGAGGGCAAGGCGATCACACGGGCATTTCAGTTTGCAGACTTCTCTGAAGCATGGGGCTTTATGAGCCGTGTCGCACTGATCGCGGATCGCCAAGACCATCATCCTGAATGGTTCAACGTCTACGCTAAGGTCGAGATTACACTGACCACTCATGACGCTAGCGGCTTGTCCCAACGCGACGTGGTGATGGCGCAAGCGATTGATGATTTGGTGTGAACCGGCTGGAAAGACCTTACATCACTTCCCGAGCAAGCTCGAACCTGCACGCTGTTGTTTGCGAACGCGGCCCGGCATCCATTTCTTAGCAAAGTTGAGGCGTTTGGCAGTTTTGCCCACTAGATAGTGCAATCCATCGCCATGAACGGCGTCCCAAACGGTTTCTGCCACTTCGGCGACTGGAGTGATTTCCAGCCCGGCTTCTTTTACTTTGCTGCGCACCGTTTCATTGGAACCGCGATGGCCTGTGCCTTCAAGCAGTGGTGTCTCGATGAAGCTGGGGCAGATTGAGCAAGACTTGATCCCTTCTTCCGCCCATTCCGCATCGAGGCTTTCAGCAATTCCCCGCACCGCAAACTTGCTCGCGCTGTAAACGCTCATTCCACTGCCACCGGTGATCCCTGCCGCGCTGGCAATATTGACGAGTGCGGAGCCGGGTGCGGTTTTTTGAAGGTGCGGGTAAGCGGCTTGTGCACCATAAAGTACACCGCGAATGTTGATGTCGACACAGGCGTCGATCTCGTCCTTTTCGAGCTCATGAATCGGACCCCCAGTGCCTATTCCGGCATTGTTGACGACAACGTCGATGCGCCCGCCAGTTGCTGTGGAGAATCCGCCGAGCGCTTCGTCCCAAGCCGCTCGGTCGCGAACGTCCAATGGGTGCGAAAATTTGTAGCCGCCTTCAACCAGTCCAAGCGTATCTTGCATGCCTTGCGCACTGATATCGCCGACCCCAACAAACCAGCCCCGTTGACCAAAATGGAAAGCTATCTCGCGGCCAATGCCAGAGCCTCCACCGCTGATAAAGATGCTGCGGCGCGTTTCGTTGGCGCTCATGTGGTCCCGCTCCCGGTCTAATTGCTGTTTGCAACCTAACTAGGGGAGCGGGACGAGAATGTCAGCCTTTTAACGCGTTCAGCCCCCGCTAAGTGCTTCTTCAAGGCCTTTGACGTGCTCTGCGCCTTCAACGATTTCTGCCGTCGATGGATCAAGCACATCGCCCAAAGGTTCTGCACGGCCGCCTAGGCATTCCGCGAGGAAGTTCTCCGCGACTCCGAAAAAGGATATGGAGTTCGCAGGTTTAGCAAAGCCGTGACCCTCATCGGGATAGAGCACGTAGGTGACAGGAATACCTGCGTTCTTCATTGCGCCGACGATCTGATCGCTCTCTGCTTGCTTGACCCGTGGGTCATTGGCGCCTTGCGCGATCAACAGCGGCTTGGTGATTTGGTCTGCTTTGTAGAGGGGGCTAGCCGCTTTCAACAGCGCAAGCCCTTCTTTGGTGTTGGGATCGCCCATCCGTGTATGGAACAATTTCACCAGCGGCGCCCAATAAGGAGGGATGGTGCCTAGCAATGTCTCAAGATTTGATGGGCCAACAATGTCGACACCGCACGCGAACTTGTCCGGCGTAAAGGCGAGACCTGCAAGCGTTGCATAGCCTCCGTAAGAGCCGCCCATGATCGCTACTTGATCCTTGCCGGTGATGCCTGTGCCGATCGCCCAGTCGACCGCGTCGATCAGGTCATCATGCATTTTGAGGCCCCATTGCAGATTGCCCGCGTTGAGGAAGCCTTTGCCAAACCCGGTGCTGCCACGAAAATTGGTGCTGAGCACGGCATAGCCGCGATTGGCCAGCATCTGATGCGCGGAGTTAAAGCCATAGTCGTCGCGCGCCCAAGGGCCGCCATGCACAAGCAACACCATCGGCACTGGCTTGTCTGGCACGCCGTCGCCATCTGTGTCGCTGCCCACTGGCAAGGTTAGATACGAAGGGAGCGTGAGACCATCGCGGCTCTTGATCTCCAACGTCTGCATGGGTTGCAGCGGCATGCCTTCAAGCTCTGGCCGGGTAGTATAGAACGGCGTGAGCGTTTCAGCCTTGCGGTCGAAAATATAACTCCCGCTGGGCGCGGTCAGTGGGTCGTTCCAGACGATCCAAGTCTGATCATCATCGGTGCGGCTGGAAATGCCGAATTCACCGTCCAACCGTTCATCGAGCCAAGCGAGTGCCGCCTTCAATTCCGGGTCAATCGCGGTCCATTCGTTCTTCAGATAATTTACCGAATAGGCTTCGACTACCCCGGTCTTAGGATCGCGGATCGTGCCGCCAAGGTCGGCCTTGTCATCTTCGGCGACCAAGGTCTTCTCGCCCGTTGCGGTGTTTTGCGCGTAAAGCGCTGCTGTGTCGCGCCCACGGCTGTCGAGCCAATAGAGGATCGAACCATCGGTGGTGTAACCGGCGGGGTTGGTGGTGAGCGAGTCTTCCATCGCTGTCGCTTCGAAGGGTTCTGCATCCACTTCGTTGTCGGTCACCCGGAAATAGTCCGTCCCACCTTCAGCATTCTGCCGCATCGCCATTCGAATGGTTAGCGTGTCGTCGGCCATAAACCCGGCATAACCTTCGTTCTCCAGCACGATCGTCAGCTCACCAGTGGTGAGATTGAGCAGATGCACATCGTGAAATTGTGGGTTGCGGTTATTTAGGCCGATCAAAACCTTGTCTTTGATTGTCTCCGAAGCGCCAATGATCTGCACGCGGGTCTTCTCAAACGGGGTCAGC
>CAZOLE010000249.1:0-3327 GCA_964580445.1 uncultured Porphyrobacter sp. | reverse complement strand
GACGCGTATTGAGAAATTTACGGTCAACCGTTCACCGCACGTGAATAAGAAGTCACGTGAACAGTTCGAGATCCGCACACACAAGCGGATGCTGGATATTGTCGACCCGACCCCACAAACCGTAGACGCGCTGATGAAGCTCGATCTGTCTGCTGGTGTGGCTGTCGAGATTAAACTTGAGGGAGCACGCTAATGACCCTGCCTGCTGATCGTTCTGGCGTGCTGGCTCGCAAATTGGGCATGACACGCGTGTTTAATGAAAACGGGCATCATGTGCCTGTGACCGTTCTGGCGCTTGATGGATGTCAGGTTGTTGGCTTACGTACGGATGAGGACCGCGAGGTTACTCTGACGAAGGGCCGTGACAAGAAAGTGAAATCCAAAGTGATGCGCAATGATGGCTATAATGCTGTCATTCTTGGCGCAGGCTCCAAGAAGGCGAAACGTACGCCGAAGCCGCAACGCGGTCAGTTCGCGAAAGCGGGCGTGGCGCCAAAGGCCAAGCTTGTGGAGTTTCGTGTGAAGGGAAACCTTCCTGAGGTCGGCGCCGAAGTGGTTGCCGATCATTTTGTTCCGGGACAAAAAGTTGATGTTGCGGCTGTTAGTATCGGTAAAGGTTTTGCCGGTGCGATGAAGCGCTGGAACTTTGGCGGTCTTCGCGCGACGCACGGTGTGTCTATCTCTCACCGTTCGCACGGTTCGACCGGTCAGTGTCAGGATCCGGGCCGCGTGTTTAAGGGCAAGAAGATGGCTGGCCATTATGGTGCGGCGCGTGTCTCTGTTCAGAACCTTGAGATTGTGCGCACCGATGTTGATCGCGGGCTTATCCTCGTAAAGGGTGCGATCCCTGGCCATGAAGGTTCATGGGTTGAGGTTCGCGATTCAGTGAAGCTTGCGCGCCATGCGGATGCACCAGAGGCCGGTTCTTTCCGGGCACCTGAAAAGGCTGCGCCTAAGAAAGAGAAAAAGGCCGAAGCTGCAACGGGCGGCACGCCAATTGTTGCAGGCGGTCCAGCTGACACGATCGTTCTGGTCGATGGCATCGGTCCTAAGGCTGAAGAGAAGCTGAAAGAAAAGGGCGCAGGCACATTGTCTGGCTTTGTCGAGATGGCGGACGCAGATCGCGACGCTGTTCTTGAGGAGCTGGGTGTGACTGAAAAAGCCAAGAATGAAGACTGGGTTGGTCAGGCTAAAGACCTGCTTGCTGGCGGTGAGCCACAGGCGGAGGTTGACCGGAAGCTTCTGGCGAAACTGATTAAAGAACAAGAGGGCGGCGAATAATGGACGTCTCTGTAAAGACACTCGATGGCAAGGCTGCTGGTAAGGCTGCGCTTGATGATGCGATTTTCGGCGTGGAAGATATCCGCTCCGATATTTTGCACCGCACTGTACGCTGGCAACTCGCCAAGCGTCAGGCTGGCACACACAAAACCCAGACACGTTCTGAAGTGAGCGTGACGACGAAGAAGTTTGTTCGTCAAAAGGGTTCAGGCGGCGCGCGTCACGGTTCGCGCAATGCGCCGATCTTTGTTGGCGGCGCTGTGGCGCATGGCCCGCGTGTTCGCTCTCATGCGCACAAGCTGCCGAAGGCTATCCGTAAGATGGCGCTGGCGCATGCTTTGTCATCCAAGGCGAAAGACGGCGCGCTTATTGTGCTCGACGACGCGAAGATGGATGCACCGAAGACGAAAGATCTTCGCGGCAAGCTGGCTGGTCTGGGCATTCAGAACGCACTGATTATTGGCGGCGTGTCCGTCGACGAGAATTTTGCAAAAGCAGCGCAGAATATTCCAAACGTCGACGTGCTCCCGGTGATGGGCCTTAACGTATATGACGTGATGCGCCGCAAAACACTGGTTCTCACAAAAGACGCCGTAGACGGCATTTCGCAGCGCTTTGAAGGTAAACTTCAGGGCGCTTCGCCGTTTTCAAAGGAAAATTTCATCGACGACATTCAGCTCGTTGATGGCATTGGTCCCAAGACGGCTAAAGAGCTGCGCGCTGTAGGTGCTGGCACGCTGACAGGCTATGTCGCTTTGTCAGATGCTGATCGCACCGCTGTGCTGGAGAAGGTCAACAAGGTTGAGAAGGCTGATCGCGAAGAGTGGCTTGAGCAGTGTAAAGAAATGATCGCTGGTGAGGCTCCGCGCTCCAAGGTTGATAAAGAGTATGCAGCTCGTCTGCTTGCAAAGCGCGCCAAGGAGGTAAAATAAGCCATGGCTGATGTAAAGAACCATTATTACGATACGGTCCTGTCGCCGCATATCACCGAAAAATCTACACTTGTTGCTGAGCACGGGAAGTATATTTTCAAGGTCGCAATTGACGCTGATAAGGCGACAATCAAAGAGGCTGTTGAGACGCTTTTCAAAGTGAAAGTTTCCAAGGTCAACACAATCAAGGTGAAGGGTAAAACCAAACGTTTCAAAGGAACGCTTGGCCGTCGCCCTGACTGGAAAAAAGCAATTGTGACACTCGATGGCGATCAGGCCATTGACATCACAACAGGCCTGTAAGGGGAGCGCACGGATATGGCATTAAAGACATTTAAACCAACCTCCCCAGGACGTCGTCAGCTTGTGCTGGTTGATCGTTCTGACTTGCACAAGGGGCGCCCGGTCAAAAAACTGACCGAGGGTCTGACCAAGTCTGGTGGACGTAACAATACAGGTCGCATCACATCGCGTCGCCGGGGCGGCGGTGCCAAGAAGCTTTACCGTAAGATCGATTTCAAGCGGAACAAGTTTGATGTTGAGGCAACTGTTGAGCGCCTTGAGTATGACCCGAACCGGACAGCCTTTATTGCGCTGATCACCTATAAGGATGGCGAGCAGGCTTATATTCTGGCTCCGCAACGTCTTGGTGTTGGTGACAAGGTGATTTCTTCTACATCGGCTGACATCAAGCCGGGCAACACATTGCCGCTGAAGAATATCCCGGTTGGTACGATCATTCACAATATTGAGCTGAAGCCTGAAAAGGGCGCGCAAATGATCCGTTCTGCCGGCTCTTACGCGCAGCTGGTTGGCCGTGACGGTGGCTATGCCCAGATCAAGCTGGCTTCTGGCGAGCTTCGCATGGTGCTCGATCGCTGCCTGGCAACGGTTGGCGCTGTGTCTAACCCGGACAATATGAACCAGGTTATGTCTAAAGCCGGTCGCAACCGCTGGAAGGGTATTCGTCCTTCTGTTCGCGGTGTTGCGATGAACCCGGTCGATCACCCGCATGGTGGTGGTGAAGGTAAGTCCTCTGGTGGTCGTCACCCTGTGACACCTTGGGGTAAGAAAACGCGCGGGCCTAAAACCCGTAAAAACAAGTCGACTGATC
>CAZOLE010000248.1:0-3340 GCA_964580445.1 uncultured Porphyrobacter sp. | reverse complement strand
GGTATCTGGAGCTTATCAAGCCGGTATTCGGTGACGAAGACACACCGGCAACCACCGAAACCCGCGAAGTCGCCGGGTGGGCGCTCGACCAGATCTTTGTCATGCTCCACCCGTTTATGCCGTTCATCACAGAAGAGCTTTGGCATGCGCAAGGGACACGCAAATACGATCTTATCCTTGCCAGCTGGCCCAATCCGCGCGCGCAAGTGAGCGAAGAGGCGACCCAAGCGATTGACTGGGTCATCGATCTCACCACCAATATCCGCTCGGCCAAGAATGAGCTTGGTATATCGCCCGGCGCGAAATTGGCGGCGTTCCTGCCTGAAGCTTCCGATTTGGCGGCGAGCACCGTCGAACGGTCTAGCGCCGCGATTGAGCGGCTGGCGCGCCTGACCCCGGTGACCGTTGGTGAAGCGCCGGAAGGTCCAGCGATGCAAGTCACCGCGCTCTCAGACGTGTTCGTTATCCCACTCGAAGGGATCATCGACATTTCTGAGGAGAAAGCGCGGCTTGAAAAGGCGCTCGCAGCTTCGCAAAAGGAAGCCAAATCGCTCGAAGGGCGGCTGTCCAATGCCAACTTTGTCGAACGTGCGAAGCCAGAAGCGGTTGAGAAAGCCAAGGCCGATTTTGCCCATCACTCGGCGGAGGTCGGACGGCTAACCGAAGCGCTTAATCGACTGGGGTAAAGTCTCTCGCACGACTTTGCGAAACGTCCGGTTTTGGCGCGGAATGACCAATTGCGCTTCGTCCGCTTGTGGGGGTGAAAGCGGACGTCAGGCTATTTGCCTTGTCGCAGCCCAAATAGGCGCCTTAGCGTACTACCGATGAACCACAGTTTCCGCCGTCAAGCCCTGTGACCAAGGGACCATTCTTATCTGTAACATGAAACAGACCTTAGCTCTTGTCGGGTAGTCGTTTGCAGTAGAATCCGCCCTGCACAACGCTGCCACCGCAATTGTTGCCATCAAACCCTCGGTCAATTGGATGTAGTCTTGAAGACACATGATAGAGGCCAACGTCACCTTCTGGCATTCGCTTGCAATAGAAGCCCACGGGCGGCTGCGTCACGGTTACTCTTCCTTGGTCGGGTTCATGCGCAAGCAGTATACCGAGAGGAACTGAGGCGACGATCAGTGCGATAGAAGCCGATTTAACATTATTCATTTCAAAACTCCGAGGCGACTTAGCGTTCAGTATCTTGGATTTTGCGCGCATGCTGCACAATGAAATTGATGATAGTTGCGCTCCGATCTGCAAAACCACGCTTTTAGCCACTTTGAGCGGCTCAGAATAAACGTCCGCAATTTGGGTCGAAATCGGACTTTCCTAAAGGCCGGCGGCAAGCAGTTTCTGCCAGTCTAATGCAGATCGCCCAACGCTAAGTCGCAAGTTCGAGATCTGCGATGCGAAACTTCATTTTTGGGTCAGGTGATGCAAGGTCGCTCATGCAACGAGTGAACACGTCAGGCCGTTGATAAGCAAGCAGCGACCCGGCGTTCGGGACAATCTCCGCACTGACATTCTCATTTGTTCCCTTGGCCGACTCACAATTGCTGCGCGAAAAGGTTGGTGTTTTGTCTCCGATGAGCCAGTGGAACGGAATTCCCAGCTCATCCAAATATTCGCTTGGGCCGGTTTCAATGTGCTTCGTGCATTCGCGCACCCATGCCTCGTAACCTTGGGCGACAAGGTGCCTTACCGCCAATCGTAGGAGCGGCTGCAAATTGGCATCAGTTCTGGTTCGAATGTCGACTGGGTGGCTTGAATAGGCGCGCTCAAGATAGAAGTCTGGACCATCGCGTTGAATTGAGCGGAACCCCAGTTTGCCGACCAAATCAAGCAGTTTGGGAGCGTGCCGCGCCATTTGCGAAAACACCTTCTGAACGCCGGGGAGACGTTTGTAAGCGTCAGGAGTGATCGTCCACGGCAAGCCGATCATAACAACCGCCGAAAATGGACTATTCGCTTCGGTACCCAGCACCAAGGGAAAGGAGAGCGCACTATATGTCGCAACAACCGGCAGCGGTCCCTCACCAAGGTGATCGACAATATCCCGGATCGCTGCGCAGCCATCATCAAACTGCGACACTTTCTTTGGCGGTGGATCGCTTGCGCCATGACCAGGCATGGAAAGGCACACCATCCGGACATGCTCGCGTGCAAGCATTTGCTGGGTGCTCTCGGGCAAGAAAAACTGGGCAATTTCGCCGTGAATGTGGAGCACCGTTCGCCCCTTGGGATCACCGATGACACGATAGGCCAAAACTCTGCCGTCTTCCCTTGTCACTTTGGTTTCCAAGCCAAGCGGGTCGGTCCAACTCAGGTCACCCGGGTCATTCGACTCGGAGGATTGGGCACACAGCATAGCCAGCATCCGCACCAATTCGACTTTCGAGTGTATCTCTGTTTTCGAGAAAATGCGTTTCAACTGCGTGCGGCCCGTCTCACGCGTGACGCCTCTCATTGCGCTCACTTCGTCCAAGTCGCGCAACTCGAACAGGAGCTTGCAAATCTCGCACTCAGATGGTGTTAGACCGAACGCCTTTGCAAGCCGCTCTTCCATATCCGCGACCCATGCAATTTCGAGCGAACGCACGACAACAAAGCTCGCATTGTACTTCTCAACCTTCAGCAATTGCGCTTCGGCTAACCCCTCATGGCCCTCAGGAGAGAATGTTCGGATGATCGCATAGGCAGCGTTCCCGCGCCCGCGCTGCGCGCGCAGCAACCCCTTCCAATCGGCAAGGCTTCGCGCATCGACCCAATCATCGCCGCCATACGCGCCCAGATTGACGCCAAAGTGGCTTTCACCTGACGTTGAAACAGCCGCCACCGTCCCATCGGGCGAGAGTGCCATAACCGGTGTGGGGCTAGCCTCAGCGAGCTCAGTCAAAGGGTCGGTGTAAGTGGTGACTTCGCTATTGTTGAGCAGCCTTTCGATCGGCTCAAGCTGGCGTACCAATATTTGATCGAAGATGCCGGAAGGAGCTTCTGGGGTGCGCTCTGAAACCAGATCAACCTTGCGCGCCCAGCTTTCGACCATCTGGTCAAACCCTGCGCTTTCGTTGAGCGAAAGCCACGAGTTCGAAACGATTTCCAACTCGACTTCTCGTTTAGAAGCCCGATGCGCGGCAGGTGTGTCGGTCAATTTGGCAACTTTTCTCTTCGATGTTCCCATTTGGGGTATGACAGCCCGCCGCGACCCTTGCAAACCCTGATGCACAAATTGTGACTGTGAATCAGGGAAATAAAAGATGATGAAACGACGCGCAACCAAATGGGTTGTTAACGGCGGAACTCTCTCGGCGATTGGAATTGCACTGGCGGTGGGAGCCCTCGC
>CAZOLE010000247.1:0-3382 GCA_964580445.1 uncultured Porphyrobacter sp. | reverse complement strand
CTCTTGCGCTTGATCATCGTCAAGTTGCGCGAGGACCAGCGAGTGCAGTTCATGGTCAGTTGCGGCGTTAGCCATTGCGGATACAGCTTTCATAATGGCGGGAGACTTCGAGTCGCCCAGTGCGGATTGAGCCTGTGTCATAGGCGGATGTGACGCTCCGAGTTATGGGGTGAATGTGGGAAGATATTTGCCTTAGGGCAAGTGAGCATGGAGACACGAGGGTGTCTGATCTCATGCGGTTTCACCTGCTTGTGGCCATCCCTCAATCCGGCGCAATGTCAGCCGATCTCGCGGCTCAGCCCCTTGATATTGCGAAGCCCACCCGCTGTCAGCGCGGCGAATTGCCGTGGCGGACCGCAGATCAGGATCGAAACGCATAAACACCAGTGCCGGTGCACTCCTCAAACGTGTTTGCCCCCGTTTTCGAAGACTGGCGACAGGCACACGATAGCGCCTGAACCAGGCCATGGCGGGGCTCGACATAGCTTGGGCATTATAGCCGGGCCGAGCGATGACTGCAATTGGCATCGTGCGCGCGATCTCTCGCCAGCTCTTCCAGCGATGGAATTGGGCAAGGTTGTCAGAGCCCATGAGCCACACAAATTCGCGGTTCTTGTCGCGGTTTTTAAGCTTGCGCAGGGTTTCCACGGTGAAGCGCGTTTTCAGCACCGTTTCGATCGAGGAAGGAACAATCCGCGCGCGGTGTGCCATCGCCTCAGCTGATTTGATTCGTGCGGGCAGGGGCGCCATGCCTTTGCTGCTCTTCAAGGGATTTCCTGGCGACACCAACCACCAAACCTCGTCCAAATTCAGCGCTTCCATAGCGAAAAGCGTGATCCGCCGGTGCCCGCCATGCGCGGGGTTAAAACTGCCGCCAAGAATGCCTGTGCGGATTGGAGTCATTGAGGCGGTCACACGCTGGCTCACACTTGGGGCTCGCTTACGGTCGAGCCTGGCCGGAGCCGCGCACGAGCCACTTATACGTGGTCAGCCCTTCGAGCGCGACGGGTCCGCGCGCATGCAAGCGCCCGGTTGCAATGCCAATTTCTGCACCCAGCCCAAACTCCGCGCCATCGGCGAACTGTGTGGATGCATTGTGCATCACAATCGCGCTGTCGACTCCCGTGAAGAAGGCTTGAGCCACGCTTTCATCCTCTGTGATGATCGCGTCGGTGTGATCGGAGGAATGGCGAGCAATATGCTCCATGGCCGCGTCCAACCCATCAACCATCGCGACCGAGGCAACCGGTTCAAGATACTCAGTGTCCCAGTCATTCGCGCTAGCCGGCGACACTCGCCGATCCAAGGCAGAGATTCGCGCGTCACCGCGCACTTCACAGCCCGCTTCAATCAAGGCGCCAACAAGATCTGCGGATTGCGGAAATTGCGTGTCGATAAGCAGCGTCTCCATCGCACCGCAAATCGACGTCCGGCGCATCTTAGCATTCACTGCGATCCGCTTAGCCATTTCAGGGTCAGCCGCGGCGTGAACATAGGTGTGACAAAGGCCATCGAGATGCGCGAGCACAGGCACACGCGCTTCGGTTTGCACTCGCTCGACAAGGCTGCGGCCTCCGCGCGGAATGATCATGTCGATCGCTCCGTGAGCGCCGAGCATCGCGCCAACAGCAGCGCGGTCCTGAGTCGGCATCAATTGCACTGCTTGGGCAGGAACACCCCCTTCTGCCAGACCAGTTGCCATCGCGGCGTGAATTGCACGGTTGGATTGCACTGCTTCGGTGCCGCCGCGCAACAGCACGGCATTGCCAGAACGAATGCTCAGCGCTGCAGTGTCTGCGGTCACATTGGGGCGGCTTTCATAAATGATACCGATCAGCCCGATTGGTACGCGAACTCGGCTGAGTTTGAGTCCGTTGGGCGGCTCCGCCTTATCGATCACAACGCCCACCGGGTCGGGAAGGCGCGAAACCGCCTCAACGCCGTTAGCGACCGCTTCAAGCCGCTCTGGCGTCAACGCCAACCGGTCCACCATCGCATCACCAAGTCCGTTCGCACGCGCATTCGCGCAATCGCTTTGATTGGCTTGAAGAATATCGTCCTTTGCATTGCGCAAAGCCTGCGCCGCCGCGATTAAAGCGCTAGCGCGTGCATCGCTCTCCATCGCCGCAAGCGCACGCTGCGCCGTTCGGCCTGCCTGCGCTAAATCGGCAATAAGCGCGGCAAAATCATGGTCGGATTTAGGGGCGGGATTGGTCATAGGAGGGCCAATAGCAGCGTGTTTTGCCAATGTCAGGCGCAAACGGAGAGCAGCGAATCGGTCAAAATGGGCCAAAAAAGCCCAGAAATTGGCCAATTCGCGGTCTCAATTGTAAATATTGCTTTCAGATGAACGGTTCATCGCGATTCCCCTTCGACTCGGCGACTCCTTGTGGGGCGAGATTCGATTCTCGCCCGGCGCACTGATAGTCCTTTGAGGCAACCGGAAAAAATATAACGGGGCCGCTTTGACCAATACTACCACCAAAACGTGGGCAGAACGAAAACGCGACTGGTTTCCAGACCGCGAGTTTTTCATGCGTTCTCAGGGTCAGGTTCGCTTCATCAAAGTATCATCGCGCGTCCAGAAGATGGGCGTTATGGGCGTCCTTGCCCTTGGATTGATCTGGGCCGGATCGCTCGGCGTTATGGCCTTGGTGCAATATGCATCGCAGGCTGAGATCGCTTCTTTCGAAGAAGAAGTTGCTTCGTTCGAGCAGGAGAAAGCCCGCATCGCAACAAACACCGAGCGGCTTGATGCGTATGGCGATGACCTAGAGGAAGTTGTAGACGACCTGACACAGCGTCAGGAAGTGCTCGATGAAATGTCGAAAATGCTGCCCGACGACATTCGCAGGTCTGGCGTTAACGTCACCGATTCCAGCGAAGAAACAGCCAAGACCGTTAAGAAAGTCAGCGCGGCTTTCCCTGAAGCTCGTGGCCTCGCAGAACTCGAAGCGCGGCAGATTGCGTTTGTTGAACGGATGACGCGTTTTGCCGATTATCGTTCTCGCAAAGCAGCGACTGAGTTGCGCCAACTGGGTCTCGATCCACGCGCGATGACCAAGCAAACCGACGACGCTGTAGGTGGTCCGCTTGAAGCTCTCAGAACCTCTGCCGATGGCGATCTTGATCCGCGCTTTGAGCGTTTGGGTCAAAGTCTCGCGCGTATGGCCGCGCTCGAACGGGCTCTCGATGGCATTCCCAAAGTTGTGCCTGCGCTGTCAGAGATGTCGTCCAATTTCGGCTATCGTCGCGATCCATTCAACGGCGGCGGCGCGATGCACAGTGGGATTGATTTCCGCGGCGCCTATGGTTCACCGATCTTCGCAGCTGGCGACGGGGTAGTCAGCTTTGTTGGTTGGAAAGGCGGATATGGTAAGAC
>CAZOLE010000246.1:0-3384 GCA_964580445.1 uncultured Porphyrobacter sp. | reverse complement strand
CTATTATGTTGTTTGGTCGGTCACTCCGGCGCTGCACACGCCTTTGATGGCGGTCACGAACGCGATTTCATCGGTGATTATCGTCGGCGCGCTGATTGCAACTGCGGAAGCGAGCAGTCCGGTGGCGAAATGGCTGGGCCTGTTTGGCGTGGTGCTGGCCAGCATCAACATCTTCGGCGGCTTTGCCGTGACGGAGCGGATGCTCGCCATGTACAAAAAGAAGGAGAAGTAACAGATGTTCTTCTCCCTCCTATCCGGCTCGACTGATGCCGCAGTTCAAGCCACACCTGTTCAAGAAGTCGCTGCGCATGGCGGCGGTACGCCAGCTTGGGCGATGCTCGCTTATCTGATTTCCGGGGTGTTCTTTATCCTCGCATTGCGCGGGCTGTCCAGTCCCGCAACAAGCCGTGCGGGCAACCGCAATGGCATGATCGGAATGCTGATCGCGGTGGTCACGACGCTGGTCGTGCACTGGCCGATGCTAACCGGCGATGCGACGAACAGTTATGCTGGTCCTGATATTGAGACGATTGGGCTGATCTTTGGCGCGATTGCTATCGGCGCCGCTATCGGCGTGACTGTTGCGCGCAAAATCGCGATGACGGCGATGCCTGAATTGGTTGCTGGGTTCCACTCGCTCGTCGGTATGGCCGCTGTGGTGGTGGGCCTTGCTGCGTGGCAAGATCCGGCATCCTTCAATATTACTGACGCTGCTGGTCAGATTCAGATGGTGAGCCGGATTGAGCTTGGCCTTGGCATCGCGATTGGCGCGATTACCTTCTCCGGCTCGGTTATCGCTTTCTTGAAGCTCTCTGGCCGGATGGGCGGTTCGCCGATCCTGTTGCCAATGCGCCATGTTATCAACCTTGGAACATTGGTTGCGATTATCGCTTTGGTGGGCATTTACGCGGTCTCGCCACAGGGCGGCGCAGCCGAAGGCTGGCAGATAATCGCGATCACGGCGCTCGCCTTTTTCATCGGTTTCCTTCTGATCATCCCAATCGGCGGGGCAGATATGCCGGTCGTTGTGTCGATGCTGAACAGCTATTCCGGCTGGGCGGCAGCGGCGATGGGCTTCACACTTGGTAACTCGGCGATGATCATCACCGGCGCGTTGGTTGGCTCGTCAGGCGCGATCCTTAGCTACATCATGTGCCGTGCTATGAACCGCAGCTTCATCAGCGTGATCGCGGGCGGCTTTGGTGCGGAAGACAGCGCGGGCGGCGATGGCGCCCCGCGTGAAGCGCGCCCTTACAAACAAGGCAGCGCGGATGATGCCGCTTTCATGCTCGAACAAGCAGAGAAGGTTATCATCATCCCTGGATACGGTATGGCGGTGGCGCAGGCACAGCATGTGCTTCGCGAAATGGCAGACAGCCTCAAGGAAAAAGGCGTGGACGTGAAATACGCGATCCACCCTGTCGCGGGTCGGATGCCGGGCCACATGAATGTGCTGCTGGCCGAGGCGAACGTGCCCTATGATGAGGTGTTCGAGCTTGAAGATATCAACTCGGAATTCGCTCAAGCCGACGTCGCTTTCATTATCGGCGCAAATGATGTGGTGAACCCTGCAGCGAAGACCGACAAGTCTTCGCCAATTTACGGAATGCCGGTTTTCGACGTCGACAAAGCCAAGCAGGTCTTCTTCATCAAACGCTCAATGGGCGGTGTCGGCTATGCTGGGGTCGACAATGAAGTGTTCTACATGGATCAAACCATGATGCTGCTTTCAGATGGTAAGAAGATGGTCGAAGAGATCGTTAAAGCGCTGGATTGATCGCATGCGTATGCTGATGATCCTGATCGCAGTCGGACTTATCAGCCTTGGCGCATGGTATGTGCTGCGCGACGATGGTTTGCTTGAAGAAGTGACGGAGGAACGCGTCGAGAGCGCATTGCTGGCCAAAGGTCTTCCGGTTCCGATGGCGGAATGTATGGCGCCCAAGCTGACCGATAAACTCTCGATCAGCCAGCTTTTGAAGCTCGAGAAACTTGGCCCTCAAGATGGTGAGGAAACCGTGCCCGGATCAGTCGGGGAAGCGATCGATCGTCTGCGCCGGGTCGATGACAGCGAAGCGGTGCAAGCGCTGGTGACCACTGCGACCGGCTGCGGTGTCAGCGCGCTTAAGGACAGCATCCTAGGGTAAGCGCTTGCTATCCCGCTCCCGCTTGCGCATCATGCGCAGCCGGAGAGGGAGAATACCATGATGAAGGCTGTGATAGCCGCGAGCGCGCTGGTCGTTGCTGCGCCTGTATTGGCGGACACGCACACAATCACGCCGGGCGAAGGCGCGCAAGAGCGGCTGCAAGAGGCGTTGATCCTAGCGAAACCCGGCGATGTGATCGAGCTTGAGGCGGGGCGCTATAGCCTCACTGATGGGCTGAGCCTGTTTGTCGATGGCGTGACTGTGCAAGGCGCTGGCATGGACAAAAGCGTGCTGGA
Source organism: uncultured Porphyrobacter sp. (assembly GCA_964580445.1). GTDB lineage: Bacteria > Pseudomonadota > Alphaproteobacteria > Sphingomonadales > Sphingomonadaceae > Erythrobacter. The sequence continues at coordinate 941 of CAZOLE010000246.1, read as the reverse complement.
TTTCTCCGATCAACAAGGGTCCGGTGAAGGGTTGTTGGTCACATCCGACGGCGTGACACTGCGCGATTTCGCGGTTGAGAACGCCAAGGGCGACGGGATCAAATCCAAAGGAGCGGATCAAATTATCTATGACCGCTTACGGGTCGAATGGACCAATGGCCCGGACGCCGGGAACGGTGCTTACGGCATCTATCCGGTCGAAGCGCGCGATATCCTCGTACAAGACAGCTATGTGCGCGGCGCCTCGGATGCGGGGATCTATGTCGGGCAATCGGAAAACATCATCGTGCGGCGCAATCGCGTCGTTGAGAACGTTGCTGGGATTGAGATTGAAAACTCGAACTATGCCGAAGTGACGGAGAACTTGGCGACCCGCAACACCGGCGGCATTCTGGTATTCGACCTGCCCGGACTGCCCAAGGTCGGCGGCGGCGATGTGCTGGTCGCGCGCAATGCGGTGATCGATAACAACACCGACAATTTCGCGCCGGAAGGCAATATCGTCGCAAGCGTTCCTGCGGGCACGGGCGTGATGGTGATGGCCAATACCAATGTCCACATTCTCGAAAACGCGCTGGTGAACAATGACACTGCGCATGTGATGTTGATTGCATACACGCAACCTTATGACGATGAGCGTTATCAACCGCGGCCGGTGTATGTTCGCGTTCAAGACAATGTCCTTGGTAGTGGCGGCTCAGCGCCAGACTTCGCTGGTGGTGATTTGATCGCTGGGGCGATGGGCGGTGCGTTGCCCCCGATCCTTACCGATGGGCTGCAACAAAACTTTGCGAATGTTGGCAATGAGACGGCGTTGACGTTGGGACTGACAGAAGTTGGACAGCCATTCTCAGAGGCGAAACCGCAACTCTTGCCAGCCGATCCGGATGCTATCGCGAAGGCTCTGGCGGCCGTTGCATTGCCCGAAAGCATGGCAGCCC
>CAZOLE010000245.1:0-3393 GCA_964580445.1 uncultured Porphyrobacter sp. | reverse complement strand
GAGTTAAGCTGGCTACTGATGTCATCGAGAGCTTGCTCAAAGGCGTCAGCGGCTTGTTCGTTATCAGATCGACTCACGAAACGATCTGAAGCTGGCACCGAGTCTTCAATACCTACACCTTCAGATCGTCGCTCGTTCTTCACCGGATCATCATCTTGCAAAACAATCCGGCGCAAGGCTCGCTTCAGCGCCTCTGGAGCCGCCTCGCCCAGCTTACTGAGTCGTTTGGCAGCAGCATTGTTTGATTGAATCTCACCCAAAATACGTTGGAGACTATCGTTCCTGAGCCGATACCATCTTCCTACGAACTCATCACCTTCAACCTCAACTCCACCTGCCTTGACAACCCTTTCGAACATTTGAGCGAAGAGAGCTTCAAAATCCAGAGGATTGACTTCAAATCCGCGCCTCTTGATGGCTTCCTTTATTGCTGCAAGCTGCACATTTGCGAGCTGTTCTTCTTTGAGCCATCCTTCTCCGAACAACTTAGCAAAGTGGGTCGAACGAATGAAGTTCGCGAACACGAAATTGAGGTAATCGTCCCTCATACGTTTTTCCCACCTTTTCCACCTACAAAAACAAAAAAAGCCCTCCCCGCCATCACGGCGAAGAGAGCTTTGTCCATTGCTACACGCGCGCAGGGCGCGGGTGGTTACTGGGTGGGTGCTGGCGCAGCTGGAGCGGGCTGACCTTGGAGCAGACCTTGGAGTTGCTCCGAAACGCATGTCGACGCTTCGGCAGTCAAAATTTCCTTGGCGTCCGAAACACTCGCATCTTCCGGAATTTTGCTGGTGAGGCAATTGCAGAACTGGTCGCCATCCACGCTTGCCGGGAGTGCGCTTTTCTGCTTTTGGCACTCCTCCATCGCTTGTTCTTTCGCTGGAGTGCATGCCGCTAGCGCGCCAGCAAGCAGAACGATACCAAATCCAATACGCATTCAAATTCCCCTCAAAACGTCGGTCAAAAAGACCATTTGGCGCACGAGACGCCGCGACGCGATCCCCTGTTTTTGGTATATGGATTGAGGGATAAACAGCAGATGCGCATTTGGCCACCCCAGCATGTGGGTAGCTCTCACGAACCCGATCTGTGGTTGGGGCATGGCTCATTTTAGGCCGTCGACAAACTTTTCGAAGAGATAGAAACTGTCTTGCGGACCGGGTGATGCCTCTGGGTGATATTGGACGCCAAAGGCCCGCTTGCCATTCACAGAGATACCGCAGTTAGAACCATCGAACAGGCTGACATGCGTCTGCTCGACCGTATCGGGCAGCGTCTCTGTATCGACGGCAAAGCCGTGGTTCATGCTGGTAATCTCAACCAGGCCATCGGTCTCGCCCCAGCTCGCGCCAACGCGTTGGACCGGGTGATTGGCACCGCGATGCCCCTGATGCATCTTCACCGTCTTCGCACCCGCTGCGAGCGCCAGCATCTGGTGCCCCAGACATATACCGAAGAGAGGCATATCGTGCTCTAGCAGCGTCTTTATCACAGGCACCGCGTATTCACCCGTGGCTGCGGGATCGCCGGGGCCGTTGGAGAGAAAAACGCCGTCAGGTTTAAGCGCTAGAATGTCCTCAAGCGAAGTCTTGGCCGGGACGACAGTCACTTTCGCGCCTGCCTGCACCAGATTGCGGAAGATGTTGTCCTTCGCGCCGAAATCAATCGCAACGACATGCGGGCTCGCGTCCCTTGCCGCGCGGCCATAGCCATGGCCCAACTTCCAATATCCACCCTCCCAGTCTTCTTGCGCGTCACGCGTCACGCGAAGGGCGAGGTCCATACCTTCTAACCCTGCCCAACCCTGCGCGCGTTCGAGCAGCGCGTCCAAATCGAACTTACCCTCTGGCGAATGCGCAATCACTGCATTGGGCGCGCCGCTTATGCGGATCATGCGGGTCAGCGCGCGGGTGTCGATACCCGAGAGACCGATCTTGCCCTTCTTCTCCATCCATTGAGTAAATCGCTCAACGCTGCGGAAGTTGGATGGCTCTGTTACGTCCTCACGGACTACGCATCCAACCGCGCCTGCGACCTGGCTTTCGATATCTTCCGGGTTCGCGCCGACATTGCCGATATGGGGAAAGGTAAAGGTGACGATCTGCGCCGCGTAAGATGGGTCGGTCATCACTTCCTGATAACCGGTCATCGCAGTGTTGAAGCATACTTCGCCAACCGCTTCGCTGCTGGCGCCAAAACCACGTCCCCAAATCACACTGCCATCAGACAAAACGAGACATCCTGTCGCACCTTTTGGTTGCGCAGGACGAGAGGCAGCAGAAGCCATTTGGGGCTCTCCGATTAGAGGTTTTCCAGCAATGTCGCTAAGTCTCAGCCGCTATAGCTGTGCGTTGCTCTCGTCAACCTAGGCGTGAGGTCGATGTTGCGTTAGAGCGTCTACAACGCACAAACATCCACAGAAAGTTCATACCACCATGATCCGCGACGATATCAAAGCCGCCACCATCACTGCGATGAAAGCAAAAGAGAAAGAGCGCACCGCCACGCTTCGGCAAGTTTCGGCAAAGATCAAGGACCGCGATATTGAAGAGCGGACCTCTGGCAAGGATGTGGATGATGACGCCTTGGTCACATCGGTTTTGCAGAAAATGGCCAAGCAGCGCCGCGAATCGATTGAGATGTATGAAAAAGGCGGGCGCGATGAGCTTGCGGCGGTTGAAAAGGCTGAACTCGCAATCATCGAAGAGTTCTTGCCACAAATGATGAGTGAGGCCGATACCAAGGCTGCAATTGACGCGATCAAAGCGGAGACCGGCGCGTCTTCGATGAAGGATATGGGCACGGTTATGGGCGCTCTCAAAGCCAAGCATGGCGCGGTGTTGGATGGGAAGCTGGCGAGCGGTCTGGTGAAAGCAGCGTTAAGTTAAATCCCCAAGGCGAATGAAAGTCACACACAGATTGCTCCACAATCTCGCTTGAATGCGCGGGCAATCAGGCGCACCTTTTAGCGATGACAATCACCCCGCAATGGAAAGATGAGCTGCGCGCGCGTGTGACCCTCTCAACGGTCATTCAACGCACGACGAAGATCACCAAGGCGGGCCGTGAATGGAAAGGGTGTTGCCCGTTCCACGATGAGAAAACACCAAGCTTTTACGTCAACGATCAGAAGAGTTTCTATCACTGCTTTGGTTGCGGGGCGCATGGCGATGTGATCAGTTGGATGACCGAGCAGCGCGGCTTGAGCTTTATTGATGCGTGCAAGGAGTTGGCGAGCGAAGCGGGAATGGAAGTCCCCGCCCCCGATCCGATTGCGGCGAAGAAAGCGGAACAGCGCGCCGAATTGGTCGATGTGACGACCGAGGCGCAGGAGTGGTTCTTCGACAATCTGCGCAGCGCCGATGGGCGCGCAGCAATGCAGTACCTCAATGC
>CAZOLE010000244.1:0-3415 GCA_964580445.1 uncultured Porphyrobacter sp. | reverse complement strand
ACCAAGAATGATGTACTCGGTTCGTTAACGTTGATGGTCTGCGTACTTCATCCCAAACAAACCGATATTGAAGCAGGTTCCTTGGTGAGCGAGAACGGCATGATTCTCGCCCGCCAACGCGCAGCGAAGCAAGGCGTGATCAAAGCCGATGATTTAGCGCGCGGATTTGCGTGGCTCAGACCCAATGATCTCATCTGGAACTATGTGATCAACAACTACCTGCTCGGCATGGACCCGCCCGCCTTTGATGTCCTGTACTGGAACTCAGATGCGACCAATCTTTCCGCCAGCCTGATGGGCGATTTCTTGACGCTTTATGAGAAGCTTGCGTTTTCAACGCCCGGGTCTGTCGAAATGGCAGACCACACCGTTGATTTGACGAAAGTAACCGCAGATTTGTTTATACTGGGCGGTGTCACCGATCACATCACACCTTGGAAAGCGACCTATCGGTCAACGCAATTGTTTGGATCGAAAGATGTCACTTACGTCCTAAGCCAGTCCGGCCATATGCAGGCGATCCTAAACCCGCCAACCAATCCCAAGGCCAAGTACTTTACTCAAAAGAAGAAGGGCAAGCTCCCAGCCACTGCTGATCAATGGCTTCAAGGCACCGAGGAGGTAAAAGGGAGTTGGTGGCCGCTTTGGATAGAGTGGATCCAGAAACGGTCTGGCAAGAAGAAGTCAGCACCAGAAAAGTTGGGCAGCAAAGCTTTTGCCCCATCAGACCCAGCCCCCGGACTCTACGTTGTTGAGGAAGTCTGATAAAGACGGACGCATAACGCAGACACAACACCTCCTTAGGGCTCGATTGCTAGCGTTGTTTGCGACATGGCACATTCGAGCCGCCAAAGGACGAAGGGACGCAAAAAAATCATGCCTGATGGTCTTGAAGACGCAGTGGTAACGATGGAGCAGATTGGCGGTCGGACGCTACGGACTGCAACCTGGCGGCTTGATCAGCCCTCTGACCATTTGCCTATTTTGTTCTTCAACGGGATCGGCGCGAACATCGAGGCGGTCGCGCCGTTGGCGCAAGCAATGCCAGAGCGTGCTTTCGTGATGTTTGACATGCCCGGTATTGGCGAATCGCCCGATCCGGTGATGCCGTATAACCCCTTCACAATGAGCTGGACCGCCTCGCAATTGCTCGAAAAACTCGGCGTTGAAAAGGTCGACGTGATGGGAATTAGTTGGGGTGGAGGTTTGGCACAGCACTTTGCCATGCAACATCCGGGGAAAACCAACAGAGTGGTTCTAATCGCGACGAGCGCAGGAATGATGATGGTGCCGGGAAGCCCGCAAGCGCTGACTAAGATGGCGAACCCACGCCGCTATATCGACCCCGAATTCATGCAGAAGAACTTTGAGACTTTGTATGGCGAAGGGCTTGGCAAGAGCGAAGGTAAAGGCGGTCATATGTCGCGTTTGAAGCCCCCTTCCCCGCGTGGCTACATGTATCAGCTGATGTGTATGCTGGGTTGGACAAGCGCGCCTGCATTGCCGTTTCTGATGAAGAAGCCAGTGCTCATCATGATGGGTGATGACGACGCCATCGTGCCACTTGCAAATGGCAAGTTCCTCAACATGCTGATCCCCAACAGCAAGTTGATGGTTATGAAAGGCGGCGGGCACCTGTTCTTGCTTAGCCACCGCGAGGAATGCGTTGAGGCGATGCGTGGATTTCTCGACCAAGCAGGCAACGATAAAGAGCAAGCAGCAGCTTAGTCGCTGCTAAAGCTCATTGAGGCCTACGACTTACCCCACAAAGCCCCGCTTCGGGTAAGCGCCCTGCCGCAGCTAGGGCGGTGCTCGCTTCACGCGGACGGTCGGTCGCAATAATATCGACCCCTCCTTCGCTAAGCTCAGTATAGCGTTCGTCAGTTCCGAACTTTTGAAAGACATTGTCGAGCGAGTTTGGCGAGCGGCCTAGCGTCCCAAAAATCACTTCGATGTCCTCGCCATCCAACTCGTTGTAGAGATCAGGACGCACTGTACGGGTGCCGGTGAAAGCGACCATGCGGTTGTCGGGAATACCAGCGGTGCGAAGCGCCACAATATCAGCAAAAGAGCCAACCGAAACTGAGATTAACATTTCAGGCGCAAGCTTATTGAGCCGTGAAGCCTGGCTCACAGAATAGGCGATAAGAATCACGCTATCCGCCATCTCGGTCTCGCGGATCATCGCGACAACATCGGTGAAATCGGCGGTGCGCTTAAAGTCGATTTGCAGCACTGTCTTGCCCCGCGCCCATTCGAGCGCGCTGCGCAAAGTCGGCACCTTGTATGGCGTGACCCAACCCGCTTCATCAACCATCGACAGCTCTTTGATGGTGCTCCACGGAACCTCTTCGACCGAGCCCGTTCCAGTGGTGGTGCGATCCAGCGTGCGGTCGTGCATCAGATAATGCATCCCATCCGGGCTTCGCGCGACATCAATCTCCATAATCGCAGGGATCGCCGTCAGCACGGCGTCCATCGTCTCAATCGCATTTTCAGGCAGGCCCGGCGAAGGCCCTCCGCGATGTGCGGAAACAAGCGTACGATCAGCTTCCTCCAAACAATCGAGCATTCCCGATAGATCACTGGCCGCATTCAACGCCCAAGTTCCATTTTCGGGCTGCGCATGGGCGGCGCCCGATGTCAGAACTGCGATTGCAGCCACGAAACTTGCGAAACCGGATTTCATCTAAGCGTCTCCTTGCCCGTTCGGAATGCATAGCCATGATTGCATCCGTGTGACAGGTGCTGGACTCACCGGAGCAATTGCGACATCTTCGCTTCCCATAGTGGGAGAGACAATATGGCGCAGTTTGATCTGATCATTCGCGGTGGGACTATCGTCGATGGAACGGGCGCTGAGCGGTTTAGTGGCGATGTAGCGATTGTTGACGGTGCAATTGCACAGGTCGGCACGGTTACTGGCGACGCCCGCGAAGAGATCGACGCCAGCGGCAAAGTGGTCGCGCCCGGCTTTGTCGACATCCATACGCATTACGATGGCCAAGCAACCTGGGATCAGGAGATGGCTCCATCCAGTTGGCACGGTGTCACCACCGTCGTGATGGGCAATTGCGGCGTCGGCTTTGCGCCAGCCAAGCCTGACCGCCATGAATGGCTCATCAGTCTTATGGAAGGGGTGGAGGACATCCCTGGAACCGCGCTTTCCGAAGGAATTACATGGGATTGGGAGACATTCCCAGAATATCTCGATGCGCTCGAAAAACTGCCGCGCACCGTCGATATTGGCACCCATGTCCCGCACGGCGCGGTGCGCGCCTATGTCTTGGAGGACCGCGAACAGCCCGGCGCTATCCCGACGCAAGAAGACATCAAGCAAATGTCAGACATTGTTGAGGAAGGCGTTCGTGCGGGCGCTTTGGGTTTCTCAACATCACGAACCGTATTGCACAAA
>CAZOLE010000243.1:0-3426 GCA_964580445.1 uncultured Porphyrobacter sp. | reverse complement strand
GCGCGGAATGTTTCGACCTTCTTGCCGCGATGAACACTGGCCACGACGGTTCGATGTGTACGCTTCACGCCAACAGCCCGCGCGAGTGCTTGGGTCGGATGGAAAACATGATCTTGATGGGCGACATCAAGATCCCGAAAGAAGCTATCTCTACTCAGATCGCAGAATCGGTCGACATCATTGTTCAGGTGAAACGTCTGCGCGATGGTTCACGCCGCACCACTGACATCACCGAAGTGATCGGGATGGAGGGCGATGTGATTGTCACCCAGAACCTGTTCAAGTTCGAATACCTTGATGAGACCGATGACGGCAAAATCCTTGGCGAATTCCGCCCGTCGGGCCTGCGGCCCTACACGCTAGAAAAAGCGCGTCAGTACGGTTTCGACCAAGCGTTCTTGGAAGCTTGCCTCTAAATCAAGCCTCCGAGTACCACCGGGAGGCTCATAGCAAGACATCCGCCGCCAATCATCATGCAGGCGACGAATAAGGGTGTCCACGGCACCCAGCCAACTTGCTCAAGGTTCTCTAAAGGGCGGCTTTTGCTCCTGCAGCGCTCCATCAAGGAACAAAACACCGCCAAGAGCATGAATCCTGCGCCCACCAGCGCAAGGATCACTGCATCGCTTGAAAGCGCAAGCTGACTGACAAAATCCGACATGTTGCGCGATTTAAGCATCCTCGCCGCTTGCGCAATGCCTTCGCCTGCTCCAAGCGGCCAAGTCTATGGATGGTTCCGTCGCCCGCCCCCGCCCATTATTGGCTCTTGGAGTGCGGGTTCTAAGCATATTCACACTCGCGACCATGGCTATGCTCGTCAAACTAGCGGGTGAAAACGGCGTCCATCTGTTGGAGATGATTTTCTGGCGGCAGGCGCTTACTGTACTCCTTATCGCAGCTATTCTTTTTGCAGGCGGAAGGTTGGCCAGCGTCAAGACCACACGCTTCAAAGCCCATGCAATGCGCGCCATATCGGGCATTACTGGCATGTGTTTTGTCTATGGCGCGATTGTGATTTTACCACTCGCCGAAGCAACGGTGATCTCGTTCACCACACCGTTCTTCGCGGTGCTGATCTCAGTGATTCTGTTTGGAGAGCGGGTCGGGATTTATCGCGGATCGGCAGTGGCGTTGGGATTTGCTGGAATTCTCGTAATCGTCAGCGGAGGTGAGATAAACACCGGTTTCGCTATTGACCCCGTTGGCCTCGCCGTTGGGCTGGTAGCGGCGATCCTAGTCCCTTTGATCTCGTTCCAGATTCAAGACCTCAACAAGACCGAAAGCCCGTGGACTATCGTGTTCTGGTTTACCGCATTGACGACGCCGATTGCGGCACTGTCGCTGCCCTTCGTCGCGACCACACATTCGCTTGAAACATGGGGCCTGATCAGCGCGATGGCGCTGTCAGGGGCAATTGCGCAACTGCTGCTCACTTCATCGCTGAGGTTCGGGTCAGCCGCCGTAATCATGGTGATGGACTATACATCTTTGATCTGGGCGACTTTGTATGGCTGGTACGTCTTTGCAGTGCTACCCTCGCCCACATTGTGGGCGGGCGCACCATTGATCATAGGGGCAGGCGTTCTGATTGCGTGGCGGGAACGATTAATCAAACAACTCGAACGCGAAGCGCAAGCCTAGTTGCGGCGATAAACCAGCATCAGATTATTCGCAGGCATCGCAATCCGCGCGCTACGAGCGAAACTGTATGTGCTCGCCAATTCGTCCATCGCGGCGACATCGCGCAAACCCCATTTAGGATTGCGCGACTTCAGGCTCGCATCAAAGCTCAAATTTGACGCCGCGGTTTCTACACCTTCTTCGATATAGGGACCGTAGAGCACGACCGGCATGCCCGTTTCTCCCAGTACTTTTTCTGCGCCTTTAAACAGCCCTTCTGTTGCCGCCCACGGACTGACATGTACCATATTGATGCAGACAATCGCGTCCGCGCGGGTGATTGGCCACGTCGAAGGCTGAGAGGCATCGAGCGTAACCGGCTCGCGCAAGTTTATTCCTTCATAGTCTTCGCGATAGGCGTTTATGGATGCCAGAGCTTGGTCGTTGGGATCGCTTGGCTGCCATGAAAGCGCCGACAGGTTGTGAGCGAAGTAGATGGCGTGCTCACCCGAGCCACTGGCCACTTCGAGAACAGTGCCCCATTCGGGCAGTTCTTGCTGCAAAACCGCAAGGATTACCTCGCTATTGCGCGCTGTCGCCGGAGCATGCTGTTTCGCTCCGGCTTGCCCGACACCATCCTTGCTGGTTAGGTTGGCCATTGCTCAACTGACCTGCCGATCTTGCCCTTCCCAATAGGGTGCGCGCAGTTGTCGTCGCAGGATCTTGCCTGATGCGTTGCGCGGCATTTCCGGGATCACATCCACGCTCTTAGGCGCCTTAAACACGGCAATCCTCTCGCGGGTATAGGCGATCAATTCACCTTCATCCCACTCGACACCCGGTTTGCAGACGATACAAGCCTTCACTTCTTCACCCCAGCGCTCCGATGGAATGCCAATTACAGCGACTTCCGCGACAGCCGGGTGGCCAAAGATCGCGTTTTCGACCTCTGCTGGATAGACATTCTCGCCGCCAGAAATGATCATGTCTTTGATCCGATCTTGGATATAGACATAACCATCCTTATCCATGATCCCGGCATCGCCGGTATGCAGCCAGCCATCTGCGTCGATGGTCGATGCAGTGGCTTCGGGCAATTTCCAGTATCCGGTTGTGTTTGACGGGGAATGAATGCAGATCTCGCCTATCTCACCACATGGTACTTCGGCGTTGTCGGTTCCGCGGATTTGTATTTCCACTCCCGGCGCCGCTTTGCCGGCCGAGCGCATCCGTTCATTGCCTTCCAAGGAATGATCCTCTGGCGGAAGGATAGAGACGGTGCCGGTGGTTTCGGTCATGCCATAGACTTGCAAGAACCCGGTTTGCGGCATCGTTGCCACAGCTGCTTTAAGCAGTTCTAGCGGCATCGGAGCCGCGCCATAGAGCAAATATCGAAGGTTAGAAAAATCGGTTTCGGCGGCTTTGGGATGCTGCACCATCATCTGGATCGCTGCGGGTACGAGAAACAGGATCGTTGCTCCGCCTTCTATCGCTTCGAGCGCGCCCAAAGGCGAGTATTCCGCTTGAACCAAGATGCGAATTCCGTTGGAGACGCCGTTCGGTGCTGCCCCCGTCCCGCCAATATGGGCGCAAGGCATAACCATCAGAATGCAATCATTCGGTTCCAAATTTTGCCAAGGCATATTCTCGGCCAGGCCGGGTTTGCGCAAGCTAAACAGGTTGGCGTTGGAAAGCTGCACGCCTTTGGGGTTTCCGGTTGTGCCCGAGGTGTAAAGCTGAAGCACTGGATCATCCGCTGATGACAGCTCGCAATCTGTCACTGGCAGGCCGCGAGCTTCGCTGAAG
>CAZOLE010000242.1:0-3434 GCA_964580445.1 uncultured Porphyrobacter sp. | reverse complement strand
CTAAAGCGCAACGGCGCTGCGCACCAAGTGTACCGACATTTGCACGGATCGTATCGCAGGCTGCGCGATCCTGCTCAACGAAGAGGCAATGGTCAGCACCGCGCGACAAGGCTTCAAGGCCAAGTGCACCTGACCCTGCGAACAAATCTGCGACTTGCAAATCTTCGAAACTGCCCAGCCTACTTGTGAGCATCGAGAACAACGTCTCGCGTGTCCTGTCGGCGGTTGGTCGCGTCGCATCGCCTTTGGGGGCTGTCAGTTTCCGCCCGCGCCATTCGCCAGCAATAATCCTCATGCGCGGTTCTTATTCATGCCGCTGATGAAGCGGCCCACGTCATGCTTGCGAATGCGCTCTGCTTGCCCGCGCGGCAGGTCTCCCAGAGCAAAAGGCCCATAGGCCGTGCGGATAAGCCGGTTCACTTTCAGCTCAAGATGTTCGAGAACCCTGCGAACTTCACGGTTTTTACCTTCAGTAATTGTCATTTCGATCCAGTTGTTCTTGGCTTTGCCGGATGCGCTGCCGCCGCGTTCAAGATTGGCATCAATCGGGCCATAGCGCACGCCGTCAATCTCTACCCCTTCGCTAAGATCTTCGAGCTGTTCCTGCGTTACTTCGCCAAATGCACGGGCTCGGTAAACGCGCGGAATTCCTGTGGAGGGCAATTCCATCTGACGTTTCAACCCTCCGTCATTGGTAAGAAGCAAGAGCCCTTCGGTGTTCAAATCGAGCCGTCCCACCGGCATCAATCGCGGTGTATCTTTCGGCAAAGCGTTGCGCAGCGCCGAATATATCGTCGCGCGGCCCGCAGGATCGCGCTCGGCTGTGATGAGCCCAGTCGGTTTGTGAAACGCGACGAGCATGGTGGGCTCTGGCGCGGCCACAGGATTTCCATCGACGCTCACACCGTTGAGGCCTTTGAGGAAGGTCGCGGGCGTCGTGACCGGCTTTCCATTCAGCGTGATCCGCTGATCGGCGATCATGCGCTCTACTTCGCGGCGGCTCGCGACGCCTGCGCGAGCAAGCAATTTGGCTATTCGGTCGCCTTCTGGTCGATCGCCTTCTGGGCGGGGGTCATCAGTCATAGGGAGCGCGCCTAAGCGCTCAATTGGCAGCCCGCAAGGTATCCTCGATCGTTTCGGCAAAACGCGAGATACCCGCTTCTAGTGTTCCAAGCGTCAATTCAGAGATCGCGCCGCTCTCCAGGCCAACCTGACCAAGCTCAGCGGCGCGGAAATCCTCGCTCGCAAAAACGCCCCCATCCAGCAACGTCCAACTGCGCTCCCAATGATCGCGCGCTTTATCAGTTGTCGGCTCTTCGGGGATCAGCATGAAATCTTCCACCAGCGTTAGGTCATGCGCTTGCGGCATAAGAACCATCACATTCACATAGTCGGGGCTGGGCACAATCACGGTCGCGGGTAGCAATTGATAGGCAAAGGTCAGGACTTTGCGCATCGCCGCCATATCGGTGAAGTCGATAGCGTCCATTTCCTCCGCTCGCCCGACAAGCGAGCGTTGATGTGGGCCGATCTGATCGCCGACAGTCACACCGTCTTTGAAGAACGGACCAATCGTATCCGCGTGCAACCGGGTGACATGGTAGCTTTCGAGGAACGCGTCCATGATCAGCTTCCAATTGCCTTTGACCGTGTGGAGCTTGCGGCGGAAAAGATAGGCCTGATCCATGCCGAACGCGCTAAAATCGGCGCCCAACGTTTCCGCATCGCAGAAATCGGCTCCATCTTGCGGGGCGAACCAGATAAGGCCGCCACTTTCGTGAGAAGGCAGTTCAATCAAGCCATGGTCGCTTTTGTCGAGGCCGGGAAAGGTTTCTGGCCGGGGCAGGGCCAACAGCTTGCCATCAAGCTTGTAGGTCCAAGCGTGATAGGGGCAAACAAGGCGTTTGACGCATTGCACATCCTCGCCTTCGACGAGCTTCGTCCCGCGGTGGCGGCACACATTAAGGAACACATGCGCAAAGCCATTGGCATCGCGGGTGATCAGCAGTGGGCGACCCGTGGCGCTATGCGGTGCAGCCATGCCGGCTTCTGGAAGGAGGGCAGACGGCACAAGGACTTGAGGAAGCCGGTCAAACAATACGGATTTCTCCCGCTCGAAGTGATCGGGATCGGTATAGTGCGCGGCGGGTACTGAAGCGATCCGGTCTGCCGAACGTCCGCCACCCCCGCGAATGTCCTCAGCGAGCGCCAATTGCCCAGAAGTTGGGCTTAATCCACCACTTCGCATCGTGGTTTGGCTCATGTCCTCTTCCTTTAACTCACTACTACGCTAATCTGGCATGGCTCGGCGCCGATGGAAAGGCACTGTCGCGGCTTACTGGGAGGATCAATGGCCGAAACTGCACCAAACGATCAAACGCGCATGTCGCGTTGGATGACGCTTTTGACCTCGTTGGGACAGCCCAAGACCGGGTATATGCTGATCTTCGGCTTTGCCAGCGGTCTGCCTTATGCGCTGCTTCTGGGTACTCTCTATGCGTGGTTGACCGATGCCGAAGTGGATGTGGAGACGATGGGTGTATTCTCGCTCATTGGTCTGGCCTATGCGTTTAAGTTCCTTTGGTCGCCCGCGCTTGACAGGGTCGATGTGCCATTCCTGAAGCGGCTGGGGAAACGCAAGCAATGGATTGTGACCGCGCAATTGCTGCTGGGTGCAATTTTGGTTGTCCTTTCCCTGCTTAACCCGCTGACTTCGCTTGGCATGTTTTCCCTCCTCGCAGGGATCGGCGCATTCGCCAGCGCAACTCAGGACGTTGTGATTGACGCGTGGCGTGTGGACGTTGCCGATGAGAAAGCGACCATCGATATTCTCTCGACTGTCTATCAAATGGGCTATCGGGTTGCCGCGTTAGTGGGCGGTGCTTTGGCTCTGTTCATGGCTGAACGGATGGGCTGGCCAGCAGTCTATGCGACAATGGGCGGGATCCTATTGTTTGTTGGTTTGCTTGGCCTGTTCGCGCCCGATGCAAAGCGCAGTGAACAAGCCAAAGAAAATGAACGGGCGAACCTTTTGACTTTGCGAGAGCCGGGTCAATTGAACCCCAAAGTGCGCGCGATGGCGCTAGGCGGGGTAGGCGCATTGTGGCTCTGGGCGCTGGTAACAGTCCTGATCTTTATGGTCCGTTCGCTCAATTCAGACCCCGATGCCCGGCCCGATTCGACTGAGTTTGTGAAGAATATGGGGCCGCTAATCGTGATCGCGACGGTGGTTATTCCGGGCCTTATTGCGGGGTGGTTGGAATATGTCCGTAAGAAAGGTCGCTATATACTGACCGAAACAGCGCCCTCAGCAAGCAGTTGGGACACTGCGCTCGATCACGGTTACCGCGCTCTAATTCTACCACTCACAGAGATTATTGGGCGGTTGCGCTGGGCTGCAATACTCGTGATCGCGCTGGTGCTGACCTATCGGA
>CAZOLE010000241.1:0-3449 GCA_964580445.1 uncultured Porphyrobacter sp. | reverse complement strand
CCTCGACAGTCGTGGAAGCGGTGCGCGCAGGCTATCGCCATTTCGACAGCGCGGCGGACTACGCAAATGAAGCGCAGACTGGCCAAGGGCTGACTCAAGCTATGGCAGAAGGACTTGTGGCCCGCGAAGAGCTTTGGATCACATCAAAGCTTTGGAACACTTTTCACGCCCCTGAGCATGTTGAAATGGCCTGTCGCAAAAGTCTTGAAGATTTGCAGCTCGACCAGCTCGATCTGTATCTTATCCACTTCCCCATCGCGCTTGAATTTGTACCGATTGAAGAACGTTATCCACCCGAGTGGCTATTCGACCCCTCCGGCGCAGAACCGTGCATGCGCCGCGCGCCTGTGCCGCTGCATGAAACTTGGGCCGCGATGGAAACTTTGGTCGACAAAGGCCTCGTGCGGCAGATCGGCATTTGCAACTACAGCACTGCGCTGATCCACGATCTGATGAGCTATGCGCGCATCAAACCCGCTATGCTCCAAATCGAAGCGCATCCATATTTGGCTCAAGAGCGGTTGATCCGGTTGGCAAGCGATTACGAAATCGACGTCACCGCTTTCTCGCCGCTCGGGGCCCAAAGCTATTTTGAACTGAACATGGCGGAAGCAGGCGAAAGTCTGCTTGGCGCGGCTCCAGTAATGGTGGCTGCACAAGCGCATGGCAAAACGCCTGCACAAGTGCTTCTGAAATGGGGCCTGCAACGTGGCACTGCGGTGATCCCGAAGACCTCCAAACCTGAAAGGATGCGCGAGAATATCGCCATTGATGATTTTGAATTGAGCGCGGTTGAGATGGCTGCAATCTCGTCGCTCAATCAAAACCGACGGTTCAACGATCCGGGGACTTTTGCCGAGGCCGCATTCAACACATTCCACCCAATCTATGACTGACACAGACTTTCCAGCAATTATCACAGGCGGCGGCGATTTGGCCGCTTTCCTAAGTACCAACAAGGCCGCAGTTGATGCCGCTCTAACGGATAGTGGAGCGCTGCTGTTCCGCGAGTTCGACGTGCCAAATGCAATGACTTTTGACGCTGCGGTAGAAGGATATGGTGAGCCGGGCTTCACCTACGAGGACTCCCTGTCCAACGCGGTGCGTACCAATGTCACGCCGCGCGTCTTCACCGCTAACGAAGCGCCGCCAACTACCGAGATATTCCTGCACCACGAAATGGCGCAGACCCCGCTCTTTCCCTCTAAGCTGTTTTTCTATTGCGAGATTGCGCCCGAAACAGGCGGTGCGACCCCACTCTGCCGATCCGATTGGGTGCTGGAACAGCTGATCAACGACGCACCTGAGTTCGTCGCACGCGTCGAAGCCGAAGGTGTGCATTACACCAATGTCATGCCCGATGATGACGATGCAGGTTCTGGCCAAGGGCGCTCTTGGCGCAGCACTTTAAGCGCAGATAACCGCAGTGAAGCCGAAGCCCGGCTCGCCCAGCTCGGCTACACTTGGGAATGGCAGGCCGATGGGTCGCTGCGCGCAACAACGCCTGCTTTGCCAGCGGTGCGCGAAATGAGTGACGGGCGAAAGAGCTTCTTCAATCAGTTGATCGCCGCATTCCGCGGATGGGCTGACAGTCGGAACGATCCCAACCGCGCGATCACTTTTGGTGGCGGCGAACCAATCACCTCGGGCGACATGGCCTCTGCGATCGCAATCGCAGATGAGCTGACCACAGACTGCGCATGGCAAGCGGGCGATGTTGCGTTAATTGACAATTACCTCGTGATGCATGGACGACGCCCATTTGCAGGCAAACGCCGGGTTCTCGCCTCACTCGTGGCTTAGCTGAAGCCGTTTCGCCGCAAGCCCCCAGACCACAGCGTTCCCAGCGATCAAAGCGCCGATCAACGCCGCAAAGACCATGCCCGGCCCAGCCTGCGAAGCGACGCCCATAGGCGAGAACAGCAGATAGGTCGCCACCACACAGCTAAACAGTGTCACCGCCAAAGGTTTAGCGAAAGGCCATGGCGTCATATCGACCTGTTCGTTGCGCGTGAACTGCCACGCTTCCCTGCGCGGGCGCAGCGGTCCGCAAGCAAGCATAATGCTCACTTCGATCACAAACAGCACGGCGTATTGATGGATGAAATGCAGCGTGACTTGCTCATTCAAAACGAAGGTCAAAAGCGCGTAGGCTGTGATGTGAAAGATCACGACAATCTTCGCGCCGAGCGCCGGGACCCGAGACGTGAACAGACCTACGATCACAATCACGATTGTCGGAATGTTGTAGAACCCAGTGAACTTTCGGATCAGCTGAAACAGACCTTCGGGAGCCTGCGATAAATATGGCGCAACCACAAAGGAGAACAGCGCAATCACGACGCTTGCGATCTTGGCAACGCGCACAAGGTCAGCGTCGCTCACCTTGCCACTCCGAGCAGGCGCATAGACATCCAGCGCGAACAAAGTTGCGGCTGAATTCAGCAAGGAATTGAAAGAGCTGAGCACCGCACCGAGGAGAACCGCCAAGAAAAACCCGCTCATCCAGAGCGGCAGCACATCGCGGATCAAGCGCGGATAGGCTTCGTCAATGCCGCCCAGATTGGGGCCATACATATGAAACGCGATCACGCCCGGTATCATCATCATAAAGGGCACAAGAATTTTGAAGAAACCCGACAGCAGCACGCCCTTTTGCCCTTCGGCGAGGCTCTTTGCCCCCAGAGTCCGTTGGATCACATATTGATTGGTGCACCAGTAAAACAGGTTCGCAAAAACCATTCCGGTGAAGATAGTCCCGAACGGCGTCGGATCATCTGCACCGCCAATCGCGTTGAGCTTTTCAGGGTGCTCATTACCCAGCTGTGCAAGGCCCGCCGCAAAGTCACCTTGCCCCAGTGCGATCAGGCCAAAGACAGGCACCAGAATGCCAATAACAAGCAGCCCGACCCCGTTGAGCGTGTCGGATATTGCGACCGCCCTCAGCCCGCCAAACACCGCATAAACCGACCCGATAACCCCGATGACGACGACCATCATCACAAGCGATGCGAACTCACCCAATCCGGTCAGTGAAGGCACGTCGAAGAACGCAATTACTGCTAGCGAACCTGAATAAAGGACACTTGGTATCGTCACCAGGCCATAGCCCAGCATAAACAACAACACTGACATGCGCCGCACCGTCGGGTCGAACCTGTCGTTCAAGAATTGCGGCAGTGTGGTGAATGCGCCCGCGAGATATTTCGGCAGGAAAATCAGCGCCATTGCGATGGTCGCCACCGCGGCTGTAACTTCCCAACCCATGCTCGACATGTTAAATCCGTAAGCCGAACCATTGAGCCCGATTAGCTGTTCAGCTGACAGGTTCGTCAAAAGCAGTGATCCCGCGATGAAGGTCGCACCCAACCCCCGGCCTGCTAGGAAGTAGCCATCTTTGGTTTCGGCGGTTCCGCGCGTTCTGAGCCAACTGATCCACCCAACCAGCG
>CAZOLE010000240.1:0-3461 GCA_964580445.1 uncultured Porphyrobacter sp. | reverse complement strand
CCAGAGAGGACGGCGTTCTCAAAATCATGCTCGACCTCTGAGCCTGCCAGCGCTATGCGCTGGCCAGAGCGCTGGCGCTCGCAGCCTCACGGCTCGCCTGAACATCGGCAAAGGGCGCAGACTGCGTGCTGCCAACCTTTAGGTCCTTGAGTGTTGGAAGTACCTTTTCAGAAAACAGCGTCATACTATCTTCGGCCCACTCCCGGGGCATCATGCCGTAGCTCATCTGGCAGATCAGTTCCCCGAATCCGGTGGCATCCTGCGCGGCCAGAAGTGTCTCAAGTACTTCTTCGGGTGTGCCGAAGGCGCCAACATTGAGTGACTTCTCACGAATGGCCTCGACAATAGCTTCCAGTTCCGCGCCTTCCTTGCCTTTGAGCAGCGCTCGCATGGAAGGCTGATTGAACAGACCGTAGTGCCAGATACTTGTGTCGTAGGTCATCTTCACCCACTCGCGTGCTTGCTGCACCTTGTCCTTGTCGTTGGAAACAAAGATCGGTCCTGCAACCGTTGCAACCACGTCTTCCCAACCCTTTGACCGACGGACGGCGTTGAACTCTTCTGTAGACTCGCGAACGCCGTTCCAGTTGCTGAAGTTGTTAAAGAGTGGCGCGCAGCCCGACTGCGCTGCGACATCGCGCGTTTCTGGGCTGCTCCAGGCCATCAGCATGTTGCGGGTGAGGTCTGGGGTATGCGGTTGCGGGCGGATGGTGGTCTGAGGAATCTGGTAGTGCTTGCCGTCGTAGGAGAAGAATTCCTGCGTGAGGCCAAGCCGCAGGATCTCGAGAATTTCGAGCATGCGTTCACGCGATTCTGAATAGTCTGACCGGAACGCGGCAAACTCCTGGGGTGCTGCTCCGCGACCAACGCCGATCGACAGCTCGCGGCCGCCAAGCATGTTATCGAGCAGCGAGATTTCACCGGCGAGCCGGATCGGATCGTTCCAGGGCAGCACCATAACCATGCTGCCGAAACCGATGCGCTTAGTGCGACCCGCCATGTACGAAAATATCTGTGCAGGGGTGACGGTCATACCATAAGGGCTGCAGTGGTGCTCAATCGTCCACAGCTTGTCGAAGCCGAGCGGCTCAACCAGGTCGCAGAGCGCAAACTCATCCTTCAGAACGTCGTGATCTGACCTGGGCATGGGTTTGTCGCGCACGCCGTGCATCGCGCGCTCCTGCATGTCGGCCATATTCTGGAACCAAAGTGTGACGCCAACTTTCACGCGAACCTCCGACCGAAACCTTCTAAATTAGTGCCATATTGCCAAATAATGGCATTAGTATCAATATGGCAGTCATGCCATATCTCGAAAGCAGGGGTTACTGGATGCCCCTAGAGGTAATACCCACCATCTATCAGCAGCGCCTGGCCCACAATAAAAGAAGACGCGGGCGAACATAGCCATACCACGGCCTCGGCAATCTCTTCGGGGGCCGCAATGGCCACTTTGTCGCCACCCGGCGCATTAGGCGCAATCGGCCTGCCAGCCATGCCCTCCAAAAGCGGGGTTGCAACGCCTGCAGGACAAACCGCATTCACCCGAATGCCCTGGCTCAAGTACTCCTTTGCCGCCGTCTTTGTCAGCCCAATCACGCCATGCTTGGTTGCGCCGTATGCGGCTCCCGCCTGAGCGGCCTTCATACCTGCGGTTGAGCTGGTGTTAACGATGGCGCCGCCGCCATGGGCGCTCATATAGGCCAGCTCATGTTTCAGGCAGTTGAAGACGCCGGTCAGATTAACAGCGAGGGTGCTGGTCCAATTCTCGGCCGAGAACAGTCCCGTTGGCTGCCTCTCAGATCCGATAATACCGGCGTTATTAAATGCATAATCAAGGCCCCCAAAAGTGTCGACGGTAAAGGCAACCATGCGCTCTACCTCGGTTTCATCGCTAACGTCGCAGCCAAACGATACGGCCGAACCGCCCTGCTCTTGTATTTTATTGACGCAGGTCTCTGCGGCTTGAGCATCAATATCAGCAACAACCACCTTCGCACCGGACTGCGCGAAACGTTCGATGGCCGCTGCACCAATGCCGGATGCCCCACCGGTGACAAGCGCTACCTTATTACTGAAATCATAGATCGGCTGGGGCAATGGATGTCTTCCTGTTTTGGTTTATCACTGTTGGTTAGTCAATACGTAACAACTCACCCACCTCGTGGGCCAACCCAATGAGGATTTCCTTGGCACTAGGGATGATGCCGCTCATATTGAGAAACGCGTGAATCTGGCCAGAACAGCGGCGCATCTCAACGTTAACGCCAGCAGCCTCAAGCCGCACGGCGTATTCTTCTGCTTCATCACGCAGCGGGTCAAATTCCGCAGTCAACATCAAGCAGCGTGGCAACCCGGCCAGACTATTTGCCGAAACCGGCGCGGCATAAGGATTCTCTTCATCCGCAGACGTTGGCAGGTAGGCTCGCCACATCCAATCCATTTGTTGGCGGGGCGGCAAAAAGTCCTCACCCATTTCGCCCCAGGATTTACTTGCCATTTTTGGGTCGAGCGCGGGGCACAGCAAAATCTGTGCAGCTATGGGCATTGCGCTCTGATCTCGTGCCATGAGGGCTAGTCCGGCCGCGAGATTACCTCCGGAGCTCTCACCAGCAACAGCAATACGATTGGAGTCGATCGATAATAAATCGGCCTCCGCCATGAGCCATTTTAAAACCGCAGCGCAGTCATTGAGTGGTCCGGGAAACTGGCATTCCGGTGCCAGTCGATAATCCACATTAACCACAAGCGCACCAGAGTGCTTGGCCAGGGTTCGACACAGCGCATCGGAGTGGGAAAGGTCGCCCAGAATCCAGCCACCGGCGTGCAAATAGAGAATCACCGGAAGGTTGTGCTTCTCACTATCCCGGTACAGACGAACAGGGACTTCGCCGTTCTCTGTCGCTACAGCGATATCCACCACCGAAGCAATCGATTCCACTTCCGGCGCTGAGCCACGGCGTTTAGCTGCCTCCCGAGATGCGATCAAGCCGATCTTGTTCATCGGCGGTGCTGCGCGAACAGCCTTTAGAATCGCCTCAGCGTACGGATCAATCATGGCAGTCGCACAACGGCATTGCGCGGCAACGTAACCCTGGAATGCGTGACTGAACAGGTTTTGTACTCGAGAACGGGGAGTGCCTTAAGCGCTTCGACAATGTGCGCAGAGCCTGGGGCTTGTTGCCAGGTTGGGCTGTCAAAGGTCAGCTGCCCCTCACCTACCCACGCCGACTTTACTGTTCCCGTTGAAACCAGCTTCGTGGGATAGTCCGCG
Organism: uncultured Porphyrobacter sp.; assembly: GCA_964580445.1. GTDB lineage: Bacteria > Pseudomonadota > Alphaproteobacteria > Sphingomonadales > Sphingomonadaceae > Erythrobacter. The sequence continues at coordinate 187 of CAZOLE010000240.1, read as the reverse complement.
TCGGCCCCACCTTCCGGGCTTGGAATGTATTTCCAACCAAGCGCGATACGCTCATCCCCTGTGTTCATGCGACTAAGTACATCATCACCAAGCTGCTTCATGTTGGTAACTTCGCCGCGAAACAGACGTGTGCCGTACTCTGAACACTCAAACGCTGCCAGATTTTCGGAACGTTCATGGGCAGGGA
>CAZOLE010000239.1:0-3478 GCA_964580445.1 uncultured Porphyrobacter sp. | reverse complement strand
CGGTAAAGATGGTGCGCAAACGGTCGCCAGCAGTGCCTTCGCCGCTGAAGAAATCGTCGATCAACGCTTCGACAATATCCCATTGCGCTTGGTTCGTGTCTTGCGCCTCATCGACAAGGATGTGGTCAAACTGCCGATCCAGTTTGTAGCGGATCCAATCTGACGGAATGCTCGATTTGAGCAAGCTTGCCGCCTTGCGGATCAAGTCGGTGAAATCGAGCAAGCCTTCGCGCCGTTTGGCCTCCTGCCAGCGGATCGCGAAAGCCCAACCCAATTCCAGCGCGGGCGTGAGCGTCTCTGCGAGCGCAAGGAGCGCGCGGCGTTCAGCCATCAAGGCCAGAGCATCTGCTACGGCCTGCTGCCATTCTGGAATGCGCGGCTCTGCCTTAGCTGGCTTGTCCATCTTCCTTGGGTCACCCGCCTTAACAAGGACGGTGTCGAAGAATGTGTGATACCGAGCTGCACGCTGTTCCGGCGTTAGCCCCAGCCAAACGGGAATGAAGTCGGCGCATGCATCGCCTGTCTTCGTGCCCCAATCGCGCATATGGGGCAGCAAATACGCAAGTTGATCATCAGGGAAAGTGTCAGGGTGCAGCACTTCGCTCACCCAATCCTCGTCAGCATCGCTGGGAATTTCGAGCAATTGCCTCACGCGCGCGGCCATAGGTGGCTGCCAAGCGCCCGGTCCTTCCCACATATCCATCCGATCCGCGCAGCGCATCAACCAGCTGTGCAAAGCGCCGGGGTCTTTGCGGATGGTGATCGTTGCTGTCGCATCAAGAATTGCTTTATCGCCGTTCGCCTCAGCGTTACTCAACAATTCCGCCAGCACTTCGCGCGCCAGCAATTCCTTTTGCCGATCCTCCATTGGTCGCGCGCCGGGCGGTAAATCCGCTTCGCTTGGAAAATTCGTCAGCAACCATTGTGAAAAAGCGTGGATTGTATCAATCCGAAGCCCCCCACCTGGACAGTCCAGCACGCTCGCAAACAATGAACGCGCCCGCGCCTGTGTTTCGGGATCAAAGTCCGCACCAAGAGCTCGCAGTTCCTTTCCGAGTTTACCCGGCTCCAACCGCACCCAGCGCGCCAGCACCGCGTTGATCCGGTTCGCCATTTCCGCCGCGCCCGCTTTGGTGAAGGTCAGGCACAATATCTGTGACGGATCGACATGCGGCAACAGCAGCAAGCGCAAAACTCGCGCAGACAATACTTGTGTTTTGCCTGTGCCAGCAGAAGCCGAAAGCCAGACATTGTCCGCGGGGTTGGCCGCCGCGAGCTGATTGTCTTTCAGTGGATAGATCGCGCCAGCGCCACTCATACGTCACCTCTTGCTTGGGGGGCCGCGTTGATGTGGTCCGTGATCCACTCTTCGAGCCGCATCAATTGATCGTAATCGGTGTAGCCGTTGTAATCCGGGTTCTCTTTCGCGGTGAAAGGAGCATCGCCGTTGAGATATTTGAAAATCGCTTCAGTGAGTTTGGTTTCGTGGTGCGGCAGGAATTCCTCCGGCTCTAAACCCGAGCGCTTCTTCCCAACCTTCAATGGTACATCGATGAAGCCAAGCACACCTTTGTCTCGAGCCAAGGACCAATATTCATAGGTGCTGGCTTCGTCAGGCAGGTCTTTGAACCCGCCCTTGCCCACGATCAGGCCAAGCACGCCCAATTGCAGCGCATAGCCTGCTTCGACTTGCCCGGCGCTGGGAGGTTTGCCGGTTTTGTAGTCGACTATCGCCAAAGTCCCGTCAGGCAAGGTATCGATCCGGTCCGCACGGCCATGCACTGTGATGCCGTCGAACTGCATTTCTCCGCGCGCTTCGATCGCTGAAACTGTTCGACCTTCTTCAGCCGCTTCTGCAATCCAAGCCTCAAACCGCTCCAAAGCCGCCAACAATCGCGGTCGCCACAATCCCCAGAACAACGGGTGCACTTGCCGTTCGCGCAGGAAGTCTTCTGCGAATGGGACCAGCTTGCATCCTGTCCCCTCCGCCTGCGCCTTGTGCCAATCTTCGAGAATGTCATGCACCAATGTCCCACGCAGCGCCGGATCGTTGAACGGATCGGCCTCCAGCGCATCGAGCTTGCGCAGCCCCAAAATTTGCTGAGCGTAAAATTGGTAAGGATCACCCAACAAACGGTCGAGCGCGGTGGCGCTGATAGTAACCTTGCGTTGCGCGGCGTTGGGCCGTGGTTCTGGCCTTGGATAGCGTCTCGGCGAAGGCCGCGGCGCGCGATCAATCTGCGGCAGGATCGCGGGAATGCTCGTTTCCGTATGCTCCGTCGCCAACTCGCCTAGCAACGCCTCGACCCGCAAAAGGAAACGCGATGGGATAGTGGGCCCATCAACGTCGCGCTGCGCCCGGCTAAGCACCACTTGCGGCGCGCCCATAGCGCCGGCCAAATCATGTGCAGCCAAGCCAATGCGAAACTCAGCCCCCGGAACACTCAAAGCGCGAAGGACGCTGGGCGCTAGCACAGGATCTGCACCGGGTGATTGCGGCCATGTGCCCTCATTGAGTCCCGCACAAACAACCAAATCAGCGCGCGCCATACGCGATTCCAACAGGCCGTAAATCGCCACCCGAGGATGACCTCCATAGGGCGGACGCACAGCAATCTCGTCCATGCAATCGGAGAGAATCGAGGCGATATCCTTCACTTCGAGGGTGGTTGCGGTTTCGTGCGCATGGAGCCGTAAATCCTCAACCATGCTTGACAGCGCACGCCCGTCTTCACGCGACCAGATCGCGTCACCCGCCAAAGCTTCGGCGGCGTCGATCAACAGGCTTATGCAGTCGGCAAGCTTTACGTCACTTGCTTGCACCAAAAGCGGCGCAAGCAGCGCTTCAACCCCATCCCACCATTCGCGCTCACCCGCTTCGTCTGCCACTTTGCGCAAAGGCGCAAAACCCGGTACAGGCGCGGGGCCACGCAGCTCGCGCTCAAAGCGCCGCAAAGAGCGTAACCAATTGCGGCGCAAATTATTGTCATCAGACCGAACCAGCGGATGCGCCAGAGCAGCGATCAACGTCGCCGGCGATGCGCCCTCAGCCATGATCTGCGCCAAAAGTGCGAAAAGTCGCCCAGCTGGAGTAAGTGCCAAAGGCTTACCAGCGCTATCGTCTGCTTGAATGTTCCAACGCGCCAAATGCTGCGCAACACGCCGGGCAAGTGAGCGGTCTGCGCTGATCACCGCGACGCGCTTTTCCGGCTCTTCGAGCGCCTCGCGCACCAACAATGCAATCGCTTGCGCTTCCTCTTCGCTGGTTGCACTTGTGATCAAACGCACGCCAGACATCCGGCGTTTATCGCGGTCTAATTCAACCCAAGTCTGGCTCGCTTGCGGTGGCAAAAACAGAGATGAAATTGCATGGCTGCGCGCAGGTTCCGCCGCTGAAAGGCCTCGCCTGTGCCACGCCTGCACTTCCTCGCGCGCAACCCCCATTCGATTGAGTAACATCTTCAAATGGTATTGCGGA
>CAZOLE010000238.1:0-3492 GCA_964580445.1 uncultured Porphyrobacter sp. | reverse complement strand
GTTAGCCGCATGTATTCAATGGTCTTGTCATCGATGCCGAAGAAGCCGCAAGTCGCGCCATATTCCGGCGCCATATTGGCGATGGTTGCGCGGTCAGCGAGGGTGAGGTTAGCAACGCCTTCGCCGTAAAATTCAACGAAGCGGCCCACAACGCCAACTTCGCGCAGCATTTGCACGCAGGTCAGCACCAAGTCAGTGGCGGTAACGCCTTCGGCCATGCGCCCGGTCAGCTTAAAGCCGACAACTTCTGGGATCAGCATCGAAATCGGCTGGCCCAGCATTGCTGCTTCAGCTTCGATCCCGCCAACGCCCCAGCCCAGAACGCCAAGACCGTTGATCATTGTCGTGTGCGAATCGGTGCCGACACATGTGTCAGGATAGGCGACCATTTCGCCGTTCTGATCTTTGCTCGACCAGATCCCTTGCGCGATGTGCTCAAGGTTTACCTGGTGGCAGATGCCGGTGCCGGGAGGCACGGCTGAGAAGTTTTCAAAGCTTTTTGAACCCCATTTGAGGAAGTCATAGCGTTCCGCGTTGCGCTCATATTCGAGCGCCATGTTGGCTTCCATCGCTTTGGGGTGACCAAACTCATCGACCATAACTGAGTGGTCAATCACGAGGTTGACGGGCACCTGCGGATTAATTTTCGCCGTGTCGCCGCCAAGTTCTTTGATTGCATCACGCATCGCGGCCAAGTCGACCACACAAGGAACGCCGGTAAAGTCCTGCAACAAAACGCGTGCCGGGCGATACTGAATTTCGTTTCCGGTGGCCGGGTTCTTCTGCCAATCGACGATCGCCTGGATATGTTCGCGCCCAACGGTGAAGCCATCGTCTTCGAAGCGCAGCAGGTTTTCCAGCAACACCTTCATTGAGTTCGGCAATTTCGAAATGTCGCCCAATTGCTCAGATGCTTTCGCTAGCGAGTAATAGGCGTACTCCTGTCCTCCCACAGAAAGGGTTGAACGGGTCGCGAGCGTGTCCTTGCCGATAGCTGTCATCGAGGCTGGTTTCCTTTCATAAGAACGCGGTGCCTTTGCAGGGCGCGCGATTGGGATCTCACCGTCGCACCTGCGCCAGAGTAAGCGCGAGGTCAAGAGGGGGATGGGCGCACAAATTTACGAGAGTTTACTAAGAGGTCGAGGCCTTGCTGTGTATGGCCCGCGTTACGGTGGAGTTACTATAAAGAACAATATCATCGGGGGGCCCATGAAGACCAAGAACAATACGGGCTCGCAGCAAGCGAGCCTGAGAGCTGGAATTATCGCAGCATCGATTATGGTCTTTGCCTGTTTTGGGGCAGCTATCGCCTTTGCTGGCGAGGCACGTGACGCTCAAACGCCCGATCATTTAGCGGGTAGATAATAAACAAAGCCCATCGGGTCGCACCGTTAGGGTTGTTCGCGCCTCCATTCGTGGGGACGTGATACTGGCCGGGATGACAACGCCCCGTTGTCCCGGCCATTTTTATGTCTCAGGTTACCGTCGCAGGTTCGCTTGATTGTGCTTTGCGTGCGGCTATCCAACAGCCTGCGATTATCAGCGCAGTGCCGGCCAAAGTCGTCCAAGTGACCGCCTCGGCAAAGAACATCCATCCAAATAGGCTCGCCCACAAGAACCCGGTGTATTCAATCGGGAGAAGCGTTTGTGCCTGAGCTCGGGCATAGGCCCATGCCATCGCCATTGCGCCCATCACGGTCAGCGCGCTTGCCGCAGTAATTGCACCAAGCGCCTCGATTTGTGGGGTGGTGGCCAGAAATGGCGCGAACAGCAACAGCACCAATCCGCCGACTCCGCTGTGAAAGGTGGCGATTTCAACCGGCCCGGCGACCTGAGATTGGCGGCGGATCACAATGAAATTGTAGGCATAGAGCAAGGCTGAAAACAAAAGCGCTGCCAATCCATAAGCTGTGCCGCTGTCAAAGCTCTCTTGTCCCAGTCTCCCTCCAATGATCACCAGAGTGCCAACAAAGCCCAAAATGCTGGCGAATATGGCTTCGCGCCTGATCTCCTCGCCTAGCAGAATGCGCGCTAGATAAAGCGCAATCAGCGGCGCGATGAAACTGATCGCAATGGCCTCAGCGATTGGAAGTTTTGTGAGCGCAAAGAAGAAGCTGAGCGCCATAAATGCAGAGATAACACCGCGTTCAAGGTGAAGTTTCATCACCGCGCGGGTGGGCCAACCGGTTCGCCGAACCAGCCATACTGGCGCAATAATCGCTGCCCCAATCAACGATCGCAGCACCGTCGCGGTGTAGGCTCCGGTGGCAAGAGCCCCCTCCTTCATAAACGCATCCATCAAAGAAAGCGCCGCCACACCCATCATCGACGCGGCAATAGGCCACAAAGGGTGCGCGCCAGCGGGTAGGGGAGAAGGTAGATGGCCCATTGTCCCGCCGCTCTAATCGTGACGAGATGAATGGTCACCTATCGGCAACACCTAAGCTGTGGGATGCTCATCGTCTGTGGGGGATTCAGGATTGGGAAAGCCAAGTTGGTTGATAGAGGCGCCAGTCTGAGCTTATATTTGCTTTGGCAAACACGCGTCGGCGTTCGGCGCATCGGGTCAATCGAGGAATAACATGCGGAATTTGGTCAGCATTTTGGCAGGTGGAGCGGCACTCGCCGCCATGGCGGCAGGCGCAGTGAATGCGCAGGACGCAGGCGAAGGCACCTCTGCGGGAGCGGAAAGCGATCTCTTGCTCGAGGCAACTGGGCGCAGCGAGTCGCAATCGGCGGCTCAAGGCGGAATTGAAGTGCCGGAGCCGTCAGAGCCGCAATGGAACCTCGCGCAAGTTGGGGAACTGATCCAAGTTATTGAGCGAGTCGGCGAAGAAGGCCTCGACCCGGCAGATTACGACCTGCAAGCGCTCAAAGTTTCGCAAGCTTCCGGACCATCCGAAGAATTGTCCGCGCTGGCAACGAAGAATTTCATCTGGTTGGTAGAGGATATGCGCGATGGCCGCACGCCAATGTCCGCGCGCAAACAATGGTTCGTGGTTGATCCGGACCGCGATATTTACCGCACACCAGACCTGATCGCTAAAGCGCTATCATCAAGCGATATTGCCGGTACGCTCGCCGGGTTGACCCCGGACCATTTGGACTATGCGCGGCTAAAGCAAGAGCTGGCCAACACTCCGGCATCGCAAGCTTCGAAGCGTAAGCTGATCCGCGCGAATATGGACCGCTGGCGGTGGCTCGCCCGCGATCTGGGCAGATTCTATCTCATTTCAAACGTCCCGGAATATCAACTGCGGCTGACCGTGGGTGACAAGGTCATCAAGACGTACCGCACAATCGTCGGCAAGCCGGGCCGCACAGCGACCCCGCAACTCGCAGAAACAGTGTCTGGCGTGGTCTTCAACCCGACTTGGACTGTGCCGCAGTCGATCGTAAAGGGCGAAGGACTGGGACAACGTGTGCTGAGCAACCCAGCTTGGGCAAAAATCAAAGATTATAAGGCGACCAAAGGCGCAAATGGTTATAACT
>CAZOLE010000237.1:0-3492 GCA_964580445.1 uncultured Porphyrobacter sp. | reverse complement strand
TAGACTACATCGAAAGCTCTATCGACGTGATCATCCAGGCGGGCCGTGAAGACGGCAAGCGTGGGATCACGGAATTCTATTTGCCCGGCACAGAATTAGGAAAGGAGGCCGACACATGAAGAGCTATGAGCCAAAAATACTGACGTTCACGCCAGACAAGAAATTCAGCTATCAGGAAATGGAGGACACAATTGCTTCCTATACCGTCGAGGGCTGGCAGATTGTCTCAATGACACATCTTCAAGGTATGCAAGCCTTCTACACGGTCCTGCTTCAACGCGAAATGCCGGAAGATGAAGCCGAAGAGCTTTTGGAGAAACGAGCATGAAAATAGCGAAAACCTGCCTTGCGACCTTAGCTCTGAGTCTTCCAACCAACTCTTGGTCGCAAGGCTTAGTGCCCACTATGGAACGCGAGTTTGAGTTCTGCGAGGAAAGGCCCGCTGAACCTGAATGGATGCAAAACCTGCATGTCCGCGAAGCTCAGAAACGCCTCACGGTTCAATACATCTATCGCTTTCAAAGCGCCGAGCGTGTGATTGAAGCTGGTGAATGCGCGTGCTCAACACGCTTTCCCGAATGGGAAACAGCAGTTCAGCATTTCAACGACAACTACCTTGGCGGTGATCGGAATGATCTTCGCGAAGCAACCGCCGATTTTCAGAGACGATACAACGAATTGCGCCCACAGGCTCGTGACATCTGCGAACGTGAGGGGCACTGGTAGAAAGGGCTGATTGATGAGCGTCACAAGATATCTGGTCGAGACTGCGGAAGGCTTCCTTGAGGACACCGCTGAAACTCAATTCGGTGCTGTTGCGGCAACTGTCGGGACCATCACAACTCTGGGTGTTACGCTTGTTCTCATCCTGATCGCTATCAACATGGTATTCCAATATCGCTCAATGGACGGGCGAACCGCGTTCTGGCTTGGAGTAAAGATCGCGCTCATCGGGTTATTCGCGCAAAACTGGGTGCAGTTTAACTCTTTCGCGACCGCCGTTCTAAATGGAATTGACAGCATTGCGGGTTCTCTGATCGCTTCCGTTGGCGGCGGGGCGCCAGGCCCCTCCGGTACCTATGCAGAAGAGTTCGATATAATGCTTGCTGCAATGGGCGAGTACCTAAACGCAGCCGGGGAAGAAATGAGTTGGTTCGCAGGCGCAATGCTGTCCGTTGTAGGAGTTTTGATCCTTGCCATTTTAGGCGGCATTGCTGCTTTCTTAGTCATTTTCTCAAAGATACTCATTGCCCTGCTTCTTGGCCTAGCGCCATTAATGATCTTCCTAACCCTCTTTGAAGTCACGAAAGACTACTTCGCCCGATGGCTGTCGGCTCTTGTCTCATTCGCAATGTATCCGATCATTCTGGCCGGGGTGTTTTCCATCATTACTGGTGTTTCTCAATCGCTCTTGACAGAATTAGGTGATCCCGCCGCTGCTCCAAATATTGGCGCACTGCTACCCTTCTTCATGATGATTTTGATGGCGAAAGGGTTCATTCTCGCGACACCGTTCATCGTAAGAGCAATCTCAGGCAATATAATGATGCCCGCCATGAGTGCAGGCATTGGCGGCTCCTACGCCTTTGGTCGCGCCGCATTCGGGTCACAGCAAGCTCAAAACCGATATCTAATGGGCTCTGCCAGTGGCGCTGAATATGCTGGTCTTCGCGCACGGGCGGCGGTCGGGGTTGCACCTATGCCCACGCGCCCTGGAGGGCCGCAACAGCCAGCGAACAGCTCGCCACCCGACTACCAAGCCCAGTTGGACCGGAACAAGCGCATCGGTCGATAGTTTGATCACTTACAAACAGACGGCCCGCAATTCGGGCCGTCTTTCCATATAGAGCCGCACCCCATGCACCAGATCATCGTTGATCAAAACCTTATTCTGCTTGATGGAAAGCCCTTAGCCCTCGTCACTCGGTCCGGCTTAGCTCAGTGGGAACAAGATGGCATCAGCTTCACATTCCGCTATGATCAGATCCTTGACGAAGGCGACAACTATGGAAAATTTCGCTGCCTATACGAAAGAGAAGGAACGCACGAAATCTTTGTCTTGGTTGAGTCGCCATCTTCGCCTGAAGGATTCCGCGTGATCCTGGTCGATCACCCGCCTCACACGCTGCATTGAAATGGCTGCGCTTATTCGCGCACGCCCCCTTCCCCATCGGAATCAACATTACGGGTGTCGTTGAACTCGCACAGCTCATGTAGATCGTCTTCCGTCATAAGACGCGAGACTGCTTTTGCTGGACCCGTTTGGGCCAGCGCCAACAAGAAGCGACGGGCGCAGGTCATTCATGCTTTGACGGCCGAGCCCTCATCGCGATAGCCCAAATTCTCTGTGCCCTCCCCAGTTGCGCGTTCCAACTCTCCGTCTTCGCCGCGCCGGACAAGTGCGGGACCGTTGGCAAGGTCCTCTGCAAATTGGCGCTCCTGCTCAGCAGCAAATGGCGGGACGGGATCAAGCTCGCCGTCTTTCTCGGCCACCTCTGGCATACTCTTCTTCAACTGTTCCAGGCCCTCCATCATACCGTTTAGCTCGACAACATCAGCTTCCGTTGGCGTCTCTAGGCTAAGCTCCACTTGCGTGGCGAGGTCCATTTCGATCTGCCGTTGCTGCTCCGCATCAACTGAAACAACTGCTTTTGCCCGTTTGCGCTTCGGCGTGACGATTGTGGGGCGTTGCGTATCTTCCATTGCCGCCCTTTGGATAGATTCACGTTTTACGACAGCCCGGTCAACTGGCTCGATAGGCAACTTACCTTGCTTTTTCGGTCGCGCCGGCATTGCAGCTGGCGACGGTGATGGTTGCATCGCAGCAGGTTCGGCAACTGGTTCGGACGCTTCAACTGCTGCACCAACTTCCGGTTTTTTGATTGCTTCGTTTTCGTCCGAGGCAGACAGCGAAGTCGCCACCTCTTTTTCTGGGAAAGGTAGATCCCCCGCTTGCTCCCCATGGATGCGCTTGAAATACGGATCGTTGAAATACTCGATACGTTTTGCACGAATAGGCATTTGCGCGTCGATCACCATGACGATATCTTCAAGCGGCAAACGCCTGGCTTCGTCCTCCGGAAGCAATGAAACTTCCTCCGTCCTCACCGATTGGCTGCGACCTTCAAACGGGTTCTTGCCGATTGCACGCGACCGTGTGACCACCTTCTTGGTCGTCTTACCAACGGCCTTGCTCAATTCCTCGACGGTCTTTTCATCCGATGGTGTAAGGTAGAGCTTCACTCCGGCGTTCCCCTGCAAGGCGCGTCGGGTGTTCTCACCATAGATTTCATCAAGCGCCGGGATTGTCTGGGTGACGATTGCAAGATGCCCGCGATACGAACGCAGCGTCTCAATGCTCTTGGAAACGATGGGCATTTTTCCAAGCTTGTTAAACTCATCGAGCATAATCATGACGGGCCACGGTTCATCAGGACCTGGCTCTTTGTCCTGCATCGACGCCAGAAGGTCGGAAAAGAACAACCGGATCAG
>CAZOLE010000236.1:0-3505 GCA_964580445.1 uncultured Porphyrobacter sp. | reverse complement strand
ACAGCCCTTCGACAAACGCCTTGTAAGCTTTGCCATCCATCAGGCCTTCAAGCTCGGCTTTGTCGGCGACTGTCATGCGGAAGAACCACCCTTCTTCTTCGGGTGAGGAATTGACGAGCGCAGGCTCATCTTCGAGCGCGCCATTGGCTTCGAGGACGTCGCCGCTAATCGGTGCGTAAACATCGCTTGCGGCTTTGACACTTTCGACCACAGCAGCATCGCCGCCTTTGTCGAGCGCTTGGCCAACTGCTGGCAGTTCAACAAAGACGATATCGCCTAGCTGTTCTTGCGCATAGTCGGTGATGCCGACCATGGCGCTGTCATCTTCGAGATCGATCCATTCGTGTTCGTCAGTAAAGTAGCGTGGCATAAGTCAATTTCCCCTAAAGTAACGGTGCGGGACAAACGGCATGGGTGAAACAGTGGCGGGCAAGCGCTTGCCGCGAACCTCGCATTCGAGCGCAGTGCCTTCAGTGGTGTGGGCTGCGTCGACATAGGCCATCGCGATTGGCCGCCCCAGCGTTGGTGAAAATCCGCCGCTGGTAACGCGCCCGACATTGGTGTCGCCGTCATAGACATCAGCGCCTTCGCGCGCGGGCATCCGACCGTCGAGCAGCAAGCCGACGCGGACCTGTTTGGGCCCATCGTCCAAGACCTTCATCGCCGGGCCGTGGCCCATATAGCCGCCTGCCTCGCGACGCTTTTTCGACAAGGCGAAAGTCAGATCTGCGCTAACTGGATCAGTGTCCGTCGTGATGTCGTGCCCATAGAGCGGCAGGCCCGCCTCTAGCCGGAGCGAGTCCCGCGCGCCCAGCCCTGCTGGTTTAACCCGCTCATCATCGCAAAGCGCCTCGGCCAGAGCGACGACGAAATCTTCGTGCACAGTGATCTCAAACCCGTCTTCGCCAGTATAGCCAGCTCGGCTGATCCAAAGATGCGTCCCGTTCCATTCAAACAGCTCGGCATGCATAAATGTCAGCTCGGCAGCGGCGGGAATGAGCTCAGCCATAACCTCGCCTGCCTTCGGGCCTTGAAGTGCCAGCAGCGCGCAATCGCCGAAATGATGGACATTCACATCATCGGGCAGATGTTCGCGCAAGTGTGCGATGTCATCCCACTTGACCGCGCCATTGACGACAACGCCGATGCGCGGCCCTTGGTTGGTGACCATCAGATCATCGAGGATGCCGCCATCTTCATTGAGGAACATAGAATAACGCATCTTGCCCGGCTTAAGCGATGTGATGAGACCGGGGACCAGCGCTTCCAGCGCTTCGGCTGCGCGCGCTGCCGCTTCTGACCCCTTATCCGATGGGCCGTCGAGGCCGACCTGTCCCATATGCGACACATCAAACAGGCTGGCGCTTCCCCGCGTCCAATTGTGCTCAGCCACAATGCCTTCATATTGGATCGGCATGTGATAGCCGGCAAACGGGACCATCCGACCACCGCGGGCGCGGTGCCACAAATCCAGCGGGAGCCTCTCTAGCTCAGGAGCAGCTTCGCAATTGTCATCTGTTTGGTCTTCGCTCAAAATGGTTTCCCTCGTGACAGCAGCGCGATGCTCCGTTGCGAAGCATCGTTTCTGCCCCCTCTGTCGGGAAACCTGAGAGCTTCAGCAGCTTTGACCTTTCGGCCCCGCTGCCTCCCCTTCGGTGGTCGCGAGTTTGAAACCGCAACGCTTTCCAGAGTGCCTATGCCTTTTCGCGGTCCGTTTGCCTGAGAGTTTCCGGGGCGGTTGCTCCTTCGGCGCCATGCTCAGTTAGCTGAACCAGTCTCTCCCGCGAAAGACGCCAGAATCACTTCTAGCAGGCCGTTATCATGTTGCGCATGCGAGAGATTCGGTCAATCGCCTGTGCGTAAGTTTCAGCGCTCACCGCGAACATCGTGCGGATAAGCTCTCGGCATTAGTCCAAATTGGGGCGCAGCCAGCGCTCTGCAGTAGCCAGATCGACCCCGCGCCGCGCCGCATAGTCTTCCAACTGATCGCGGCCCACGCGTGCCACGCCGAAATACTCGCTTTCCGGATGGCCGAAATAGAAGCCCGAAACCGCTGCTGTGGGCCACATCGCAAAACTCTCTGTCAGCGTAAGGCCAACATTCTTTTCCGCGTCGAGCAGTTCAAACAGGATCGGCTTCAAAGAATGATCTGGGCACGCCGGATATCCGGGCGCAGGGCGTATGCCCCGATAATCCTCTTTGATAAGCGCCTTATTGGTCAGTTGTTCAGCGGGCGCATAGCCCCACAGATCGGTGCGGGTATGCTTATGCAAACGCTCGGCAAAAGCTTCAGCAAACCGGTCTGCGAGCGCTTTCAAGAGGATATCCGAATAGTCGTCTTTGTCCGCCTGGAAGCGCTCGGAGTGCGGCTCAATCCCGTGGATCCCCACGGCAAAGCCGCCGATCCAATCCCCGTCTGGATCAACGAAGTCCGACAGACACATATTTGCGCGGTCGCGCGACTTCTTCACCTGTTGGCGCAGGAACGGCAGCCGCACATTCTCTTCGCGACGGACGCGGTGAATGATCACATCATCCGGGCAATCTTTGTCCCGCGCGCAAGGCCATAGCCCCACAACACCGCGTGCGGTCAGCCATTTCTCGGTGATGATCTGGTCCAGCATCGCATTGGCATCATCGAACAGCTGGCTCGCGGTTTCGCCGACCACTTCGTCGGTCAGGATAGCGGGGTAATTGCCGTGCAATTCCCATGCGCGAAAGAACGGCGTCCAATCGATATAGTCGCGCAGATCCGCAAGATCCCAATCATCAAAGACATGCACGCCCGGTTCCAAGGGAGGCGCTGGTTTGTCAGACAAGTAGGCGTCATAGAAATTCGCACGTGCCTCTTCGATGCTTAGCAGGACCGATGGAGTCTTGCCTGCACGCGCTTCGCGAACCTTGACATATTCTTCGGCGGCATCGCGGACAAAGCCATCACGCTGAGTGTCGGACAACAGTTTGGAAGCCACGCCCACTGCGCGGCTTGCATCGAGCACATGGATGACTGGGCCGTCATAGTTTTCGTCAATCTTGAGCGCGGTATGAACCTTGGAAGTGGTCGCGCCGCCGATCAGCAGCGGCATCGTCATTCCGCTGCGCTGCATTTCTTCAGCGACAGTGACCATCTCGTCCAAAGACGGAGTGATAAGGCCAGATAGACCAATCATATCCGCGCCATTGTCGTTCGCGGATTTGAGAATGTCTTGCCACGGGACCATCACGCCCATGTCGATCACTTCATAACCGTTGCACTGCAAGACCACGCCGACGATATTCTTGCCGATATCATGGACGTCGCCTTTGACGGTCGCCATGATGATCGTGCCTTTGGACGCCCTTTCGTTTTCGGGCAGCCTCTCCTTCTCGGCTTCGATATAGGGGATGAGATGCGCGACCGCTTTCTTCATCACGCGTGCAGATTTGACCACTTGCGGAAGGAACATTTTGCCCGATCCGAACAGGTCGCCCACGACATTCATGCCGTCCATCAACGGGCCCTCGA
>CAZOLE010000235.1:0-3512 GCA_964580445.1 uncultured Porphyrobacter sp. | reverse complement strand
ATGGGATGAAAGGTGTGACCGTCGACGGCAACAATGTCGATGAGGTTTACCCAGCGATGGTAGAGGCGGTTGAACATGCGCGCTCTGGCAAAGGTCCGGTTCTGGTCGAAGCGATGTGTTACCGAATGATGGGTCACTTCTTTGGTTCGGATTTCTCATACATGCCCGAAGAGCACTTGGCCGAAATGGCGGCGGAAGACCCGCTGCCCAAGCTGCGCGCTGCGATGCTTGAACGGCAGTTTACTGAAGAAGAATTGGACGCGATTGTCGCCGACATCAACGGTCAGATTGATGCGGCGGTTCAACATGCGCTTGATGCGCCGCTGCCAGATACCGATGAAATCTACAAAGATGTGCTTGAGGAGACCGCATAATGGCTGAGATCACTATGACGGAGGCTCTTAATAAGGCCATCGACGAAGCTATGGCCGAAGATGACGGCGTCTTTTGCCTAGGCGAGGATGTCGCGGCCAAACAAGGCGGCGGCGTGTTCAAGATCACCTCTGGTCTGTCGGAGAAATACGGCGAGAATCGCATTCGTGCGACGCCAATCTCTGAGACGGCGATCATTGGTGCCGCTGTTGGTGCAGCGCTTGCAGGTCAGCGCCCAATTGCAGAGATCATGTTGATGAACTTTGTCGGCGTGTGCATGGACCAGATCGTCAATCACGCGGCGAAATTGCGCTATATGTCAGGCGGTCAGACCCCTTGTCCGATAGTCATTCGCACCACCACGGGCGTTGGCGTGGGCTTTGGCGGCCAGCACTCCGATATGCTCGAAGCATGGTTTGCACATGTCGCCGGAATGCACGTGGTCACCCCTTCTAACGCCGCTGATGCCCGCGGGCTGATGCGCTCTGCTATCGACGCCAATGACCCTGTGGTCTTTATCGAGAACATCCTTTGTTACGGGCTCAAATCCGAAGATCCGGGCCCCGGCTATCGCGTGCCTTTAGGCAAAGCCGCAGTGGCCAGGGAAGGCACCGACATTTCGCTCATCACTTATGGCCGCACCGTTCTCGATGCGCTCGAAGTCGCAGGTGAACTTGAGAAAGAGGGTATCAGTGTCGAAGTCGTCGATCTGCGCACCATCGCGCCTTACGACGAGGCAACTGTGTTGGCTTCTGTCAACAAGACCGGCCGCGCGCTAACCTTGCACGAAGCCGTGCGTCCGTTTGGAACCGGCGCGGAAATCGCGGCGAATATTCAGGAAAAATGCTGGGACAGTTTGAAAGGTCCTGTGCGCCGGATTGGCGGCACCTTTGCTGCAGTTCCCTTCGCGACCCATCTTGAACAGGCATGGATCCCGAACAAGAGCGAGATTGTCGAACAAATCAAAGCAAGTGTGGGCAAAGATTAATGGCTGAAGAAATTCGTATCCCCAAGCTCGGCATGAGCGCGACGGAAATGACGCTCACCGAATGGATGTTCGGCGATGGCGAGCAGGTCGAAAAGGGTGATATCATCTACACGGTCGAGACGGATAAAACGAATTCCGAAATCGAAGCGCAGGCTTCCGGTGTGATCCGTCCGACCGGTGAAGAAGGCGCGGTTTATAAGGTCGGCGATTTGATCGGGACGATTGAGTAGGACGGAGAGCGCGGGTGGCTTGGATTGGAACCTACAACGTCTGCCCGTCATCCAGCACAAAGTCAGAGCCGGTCACAAATTCTGCAGCATCTGAACACAGATACAGCACTGGGCCATCCAGCCCCTCTTCGCCCATCAAGCGCCGTTTGGGGTAGCGGGTGATCTGTCTTTTGCCGGCTTCGGTGTCAAACCACTCATCGTTGATAGCGGTGCGGATATAGCCGGGCGAAATGGTGTTCACGCAGATGCCATAGCGCGCCCATTCGCGGGCCATTGATTTTGCGGCTTGCACCACACCCGCTTTGCTGGCGGCATAAGCGACAAGGCCGGGTGATGGCTCAAACGCGGTGATCGACGCGACCATCACGATGCGCCCTTTGGTCACCCCGTTTGCGATCATGCGTTTGGCGCCTTCGCGCGCTGTCAGGATCGATCCTTTGAGGTTGATCGCCAAGGTTTGCTCGATCTCCGCTTCGCTCACGTCGACTGCCATACCATTGCCATCGACCCCTGCATTCGCAATCACGGTGTCAACCGGGCCAAGTGCCGCTTCGGCGGCGTCAAAACCGGCGATTATGTCGGCTTCGCTCGCGACATCCATTGAGACCGCTGCCGCGCCATCGCCGATCTCGCTCGCCAACGCTTCCAAGCGATCCTTGCGCCGCGCGCCCAGAGCGACCTGTGCACCGTTCGCTGCGAGGATGCGACCAAAGCGCGCGCCAAGGCCCGAAGACGCACCCGTGATGAGCGCGGTGCGACCGCTTAAATCAACCGATAGAGACATGGGTCCAGCCTATCCTTTAACAGGCAGCTCGCCGTCCATGTATTTCTGTAACGTCGTGTTGAAGTGGCGCACGCGGCTGTCCTGATACTGGCCCAGCTGCATGATGCCATTGGCCGACGCTTTCATGCCTGTTTGCACATGCGGCAGGTTCGCCATGTCTTGGTCGAAAACACCCGCCAAGGCATCGCCCATAACCTCTTTCGCCCAAGCCCACGGTTGATCGTTCGGGATGATCACTTTCTCAACCGCTTTTGGCGTTTTTTCACCCTTCGGCGTGCGCATCAGCAAACGGATTTCCATCGTACAGGTGTCGGCGGTTTTGCCCGGCAGCCAACGATAGACTAGCTGCGGAACATAGCCGCCCCATGGCGCGAAGTTGGGGAAGATATTGTAGGTGAAATTGTCCAGCATCTCGCTATCGGACTTGTCCGAGTAATCGTATCCATCGCGCTCACTGAACGCCTCGCGGTTGCCGTCTGCCAGCACCTTACGCGCGAGGAATGGATCATTGGGATCGAGCTTCGCAATCGTGTCTTCATCGCCCATATTGCGCATCCGCGAATCCCCGCCTTTGCCGGAAAACTCCGCCATTTTGTCGAGGATATATTGCTGATCCTTGCCTTGGATATGTGGGCTTAGGACACCTGACGGTGTGATCGCGCGGTTAAAGTTGTCGCCATACAAATCATAGCGGGTGTTTGCATCGCCAAGAAACGGCAGCAATTGCGGGTGCGTAGTCACCGAATGCCACGCTTCCATGAAGGCTTCAGACGTGGCTTTCCAGTTCGCCGGAATCTCGCGCTGGACCCACATCGCTGTGAAGCTGTCGTCCAAGTGGTAATTCTCATACTGCTTGAGAACCGGGCCAACCCAGTCTTCGAACTCAGCAATATCATCATTCTCGGTGATCATGATGAAGCCTTGCCAGATGTTCACACGGACTTCGGGCAAACTCATGTCCTGATCGTCGAGATGCTTGAAATCCCACTCGCATGGAATTTCCTTCAGGCTGCCATCATTGTTCCAAGTGAAACCGTGAAAGCCGCAGCGCATTTGCGTGCGATTGCCGGCGGTGTCGACCAAGCGTCGGCCCCGGTGCAGACAGACATTGTAGAATGCACGCACGCTGTCATCGGCC
>CAZOLE010000234.1:0-3527 GCA_964580445.1 uncultured Porphyrobacter sp. | reverse complement strand
CAATTAGCGCGGCGCGCCTATCGACACTGTTTAAACTGCAAAACCCAAATGGCGGATCGCAGTTGCTAGTCACGACCGTCAACGCCGCGCTCCAACGCGTTCTCACCCCTTTTCGGATTCGCGAAAGCGTGCGTGCGTTCAAGCCGGGGATCAGCATCGGGCTCGAAAGCCTTGCCGCATTGCTATCGCGCCAAGGGTACTCGCGCACAGACACCGTCATCGACCACGGCGAATTTGCGGTGCGCGGCTCTATCGTCGACATTTTCCCCTCTTCGCTCGACCAAGGCTTGCGGCTCGATTTCTTCGGCGATGAACTGGAATCCTTGCGTCTGTTTGATCCTTCGACGCAGCGTTCGACCGGACGTTTGGACGAACATTTGTTGCTCCCCGCTTCCGAAGCCTTGCTCGACGAGGACAGCGTCAAACGCTTCCGTTCGCGATACCGTGAATTGTTCGGTGCCACAGCCACGCAAGACCCGCTTTACGAAGCGGTCAGCGATCAGCGACGGCTTGCCGGCATGGAGCATTGGCTACCTCTGTTTGAAGACAAGCTCGCGACCCTCTTTGATCACTTGGGCGCAGATGATGTGGTGGTGATCGACAAAGGCGCGATTGGCGCAGGCGAAGAGCGCGTCTCCGACATCGCCGACTATCACGAACAGCGGGGCCGGGTGGCGGGCGACAAAAGCGGTTCCTACCGCCCGCTCGCAACCGATGCGTTGTATCTTTGCCAAAGCGAATTTGACGGCCAACTTGCCAGCGCCCCCGCCCACAAAGCCAGCGTCTTTGCCGAACCTGAAACCGCGCACACGCTTGATTTCGGATTCAAGCCTGCACGCAATTTCACGCCAGAGCGCACGCGCGGCGACAATATCTATGAAGCCGCCGCTGCCCATGCCAATGCCATTGGTCAGTCCGGTCGTAAACCGCTACTCGCCGCATACTCCATTGGGAGCGCCAAGCGGATTGCGTCGATCTTGGACGAAGCTGGCATGGGAACGCGCCTAGTCAACTCTTGGCAAGAAGCATTAGGGCAATCGGCCAAAGGTGATTTGGCGGTCATGGTCCTGCCGCTCGAAACGGGCTTTGCCAGCGATGCGTTCGAAATTCTAACCGAGCAGGATGTGCTTGGCGACAGGCTGGTTCGGCGCAAGAAAAAGCGCAAGGACTCCGACGCTTTCCTTGCGGAATTGCAAGCGCTCGCGCGCGGTGATCTCGTTGTGCACGTTGAGCATGGGATCGGCAAATACCTCGGCTTGGAACCAGTGCCGGTTGGCAAAAGTCAGCACGACTGCGTCCAGCTTGAATATAAGGGCGGCGACAAGCTGTTCATCCCGGTTGAAAATATTGACGTGCTCAGCCGATATGGCTCATCTGAAGAAGCCGTCATGTTGGACAAGCTGGGAGGCGAAGGGTGGCAGAAACGCCGCGCGCGCCTCAAAGAACGCATCACCGCAATCGCCGGTGAGTTGATGAAAGTGGCCGCCGAACGTGCGCTCAAGAAAGCACCGGTGTTCGAAGCCGAAGAAGCTAGCTTCAACCAGTTTGTTGACCGCTTCCCTTGGGAAGAAACCGACGATCAAGACGCGGCAATTTACGATGTGTTGCGCGATCTGGAAAGCGGTAAGCCAATGGATCGTTTGGTATGCGGCGATGTTGGCTTTGGCAAAACCGAGGTTGCTTTGCGCGCGGCATTTGTCGCCGCGATGAGCGGTCAGCAGGTCGCGGTAGTCGCTCCGACAACCCTGCTCGCACGCCAGCATTTTCAGAACTTCTCAGAACGATTTGCAGGCTTTCCGCTAAAGGTCGGTCGGCTTTCCCGCCTTGTCTCCTCAAAGGAAGCAAACGAAACTCGCGAAGGATTGGCAAGCGGCGATATCGACCTTGTGATTGGCACCCATGCGATCCTGTCCAAATCGACCGTATTCAACAATCTTGGCCTTGTGATTGTCGATGAAGAACAACGCTTTGGCGTCACGCATAAGGAAAAGCTCAAGGCTCTGCGTGCCGACGTTCACGTTCTAACGCTGACTGCCACCCCAATCCCACGGACGCTGCAAATGGCTATGACCGGCCTGCGCGAACTTTCCACCATCCAGACCCCGCCAGTCGACCGCCTTGCGGTGCGGACCTATGTGATGGAGTGGGACGAAATGGTCATGCGCGAGGCTTTGCTGCGCGAGCACCATCGCGGCGGCCAGAGCTTTATCGTGGTCCCGCGCATTTCGGATATGGCCGCGGTTGAAGAATGGCTGCGCGAAAATGTGCCCGAGGTGAAGCCGGTCTCCGCCCATGGACAGATGGGCGCGGGCGAAATCGAAGAGCGCATGAGCGCATTCTACGAAGGCAAATATGAAGTGCTGCTATCGACGACAATCGTCGAAAGCGGATTGGATCTGCCTAGCGCCAACACCATCATCATCCACCGCGCGGACCGCTTTGGATTGGCGCAGCTTTACCAATTGCGCGGGCGTGTAGGCCGCTCAAAACTGCGCGCTTACGCCTACCTTTCTTACGAGAAAGACGTGCAACTTTCAGAGGTGGCTGAAAAGCGCCTAAAGGTACTGAGCGACCTCGACAGCCTTGGCGCAGGCTTCCAACTTGCCAGCCACGATCTCGACATTCGCGGCGCGGGCAATCTGTTGGGCGATGAGCAATCGGGCCATATCCGCGAAGTTGGATTTGAGCTTTATCAGAGTATGCTCGAGGACGCGATTTTGGCAGCAAAGGCTGGCGATATGGGTCTGGAGCCAGCACGCGATAAAGTCTCTCCGCAAATCACCGTCGATGCGCCAATCATGATCCCTGAGGACTACGTGCCTGATCTGGCGGTTCGCATGGCTCTCTATCGCCGATTGAACCAAGCACAGGACAAGGGTGAGATTGAAAGCATGGCGGCGGAGATGATCGACCGCTTTGGCGATCTGCCGGCACCGACCAAGAACCTCGTGCGGCTAATTGAAATCAAGCATCAAGCAATCGAAGCCAACATCGCCAAGGTTGATGTAGGTGCGCGCGGCACTCTGGTGAGCTTCCACAATGATGATTTCGCCGATCCGGTCGGCCTACTCACCTATGTCGACAAGCTCAATCAAGGTCGCGAAGGCACGGCAAAACTGCGCCCGGATATGAAGCTCGTCATCAACCGCGCATGGGGCGACCCGCAAAGCCGATTGAACGGCCTATTCCAGATGACAAAAGGGCTGAGCGCAATTGTGAGGAAGGCGGCTAAAGGTCAGAGCTGACCATCAGGCTTGAGGCCATCATATGCCCTTCAAAATCCAAAAGCCGACGGTCCACTTACGACCCATTTCCGGACGTCTGAAGATGCGAGCTAGGAGGCCAACAATGGTGATATGATAGGCACAAAAGAGGCCTCCTGATTAACGATCAGGTTAGCGACCAGACAGTTTGCCACGCTCTACTTCGGTTGCGAGGGCTTCCATCTTTGGCCCCCAATAGTGTCGGAGCTGATCTAACCAGGTCTCAACATCCTCGAAGCCTTTCGGATCAATTGAGTAGCACCG